>JAUWTM010000075.1 GCA_030614715.1 Planctomycetota bacterium | reverse complement strand
TTATTGCTTGAGTCATCGATGTAGTACCTCCAGAATTGAATTGGAATTGTATATGATATAGTTGCAGAAATTACTTGTCAATACAGCGTCTAAATTACTTGGTACTTTAGGATTAATTAGTTTAATATTAATTTTCGGATGAAATTCAACAAGCAACTCATCAAGTTCAGCTCTGTCAACATGCCAGTACGATAAGCCACATATGATAACTTCATCGATTTCCGTTGTTTTACGCGCTATAGTTTTAATTTCATCTCTGATCCTGGTTGCCCATTCCAGTCCAAATCTACCAGAATCTCCTGCAGGAGGAATCATCGCATTTACGAGATAATTATAACCTAAGTTTTCATAAATTACATTGAATTTCTTTGGGGGCGCATCAGGAAGTTCCGGGCCATAATTAATTTTAAAAGAACTTAAATCATTTATTGTCTTATGTGCAAAACTAATTGAACCATGAGGCTTAAAGATTGTAGTCTTAATATTATTATACATTCTTTTCATTATCCCTATATTAAATGGCAAATTCAATTTAAATAATATTCGTTCCAGCCAAATATCATAATTATATGTTATTATAATTATGGAATCTATATTTGTATTTTTAATTATAGAATCAAGGTAAATACTCCAAGGCCATTGATTAATAGTATCAGGAATGTCCGGAGTTAAATTATTATAATATATGAATAAAAATTTTAAATATATTGATAACTCTTGATAGGCTTTAATGTAAATATCATTTTCGTTTCGAGGTACTCCTGTAGTGTTACTATGTATGGTGGCGTACACATTGACGCAAGTAATTATATCCTCGAGTAAAGCATTCGCTTTGTCATCTGTCATACTAGGCCTAGCGCCAAGATGCCAAAGATTAGGGCAATGTTTAGCAGATAGAAAACCGGGTTCACCATCAGGAGGCCATGGCACATGTGAACCAAAGGTAAAAAGGTTCCTAACATTAATTTTATCTAATATTTTATGTGATTGATTAATATGGTTAAGAAAATCGATTGTAAATCCGTTTCCTAAGATTAGAACTATCATTTAAGGCCATCCAAATATGCAAACATAAAATAAGAATAGTATGAATTTAAGGAGAATGCAAGAAATAGGTTGATAAGTGACCGAATTAATATACTAAATAGGAAACGATTGGAATTATTCACTAGCCCTCTCCAAATCCTCCAACGTCGCTTCCTCCGGTGGGACAAACAGGTCCTTCATGCCGAGATACCTGTCCCCGCGGTCGTGCGCGATCGTCACGATCACCTTCCCCTCGTTTTCCGGAAGGTTCGCACGTCTCAAAGCTGCTGCGATCGATGCTCCCGACGTGGCACCGACAAGCATTCCCTCCTCGATAAGCATTCGCCTGCATACCTCAAAACCCTCCTGCCAGCTAACCGTTTCAATGTGATCGATCCTGTCGCGGTTCTGAGCAATTATGTCGGTGACGAATCCCGGCGCGATCCCTGAAAATTTGTGCTCGTTGAACGTGCCGCCCGTGTTGAGACTCGCTTCCTCCGGTTCGACTCCGATCACTTTGAAATCCGCCCCGATATCCTCGCGGAACATCGCGACCCCTACCGCTGTCCCGCCTGACCCGAGCCCGGTGACAAATTCCGCCGGCGGCTGCCCGGTCAGGACGTGCGCCTGGTGGTATAGCTCCGGGCCGGTTGTGAGCCTGTGCGCGCGCGGGTTGTCCGGATTCCCGTGCTGGTTGAGCTGGAACACGTCGTCGTGCGTCTCAGCGTACTCGACCGACGCACGTTTCGCGCTCTGCGTGCCCTCCGACGCCGCCGTGAGCACGACCGGGCATCCCGAGGCCCTTACAGCCTTGATCTTCGTCTCACCGTGCATCTTCGAAATGTAAATCCTGGGCTTGCGGTCCATCGTCGCCTTCAGGATCGCCGACAGCGCAAACGCGACGTTGCCCGACGACGCCTCGATTACCTCCGTGTTTTCGGTTATATCCCCGCGTTTGATCGCCTCGGACACGATGCTGTAGACGGTCCGGTCCTTGACCGAATTCGGCTCAAGCGATTCGAGCTTTACGAGGACTGTGGCCCCGCAGTCCTTCGCGATACGTGACAATTTCAGCAGCGGCGTGTTCCCTATGAGGTCGGTATAGATATTCCCGACACATCCGCACCTGTCCGGTGAGGCGATTCTATTCAATTGCCTGATAACGTCGTCCCGCGTTTCATCGGAGTACGGCCATGTGATTTTCAACCCGTCCGGATCAATTCTGTGCTCAGCCTGACCGAACTTTTCTATTAAGCGACCGTAAAAATACTCACTCGACATGTAATCATCGACGAGTTGAGTCGTAATCAGATCGCTGCGGGCCATGATCTGATCACTTTTCGCAGACTCGACCACATCGAGCACGAGCCTGCCCGATTCTCTGGTTACCGTGAACCTGTATTTCATCGTTGTGCCTTTATTTAGATCTTCCCGGTGAAGGTATCACCGGGCTACGGATACACTTTTTCGATCGTTCGAGGGAACGGGATGCAACCACGGATAGATTGCACGCCCGCAAGCCACGCTACGAGCCTCTCAAGACCCAGACCGAATCCCCCGTGCGGGTTAGTGCCATAACGTCTCAGGTCGAGGAACCATTCGAACGCTTCCTGCGGGAGATCGTGCTTTTTTATCTGCTCGATCACATATTTCTCATCGTCCGCACGCTGCCCACCGCCGATAATTTCGCCGTATCCCTCCGGTGCGAGCATGTCGACCGAAAGCGACACCCTCTCATCATCGGGATCGGGCGCCATGTAGAACGCCTTGATCTCCCTCGGGAAATGGTGCAGGAAGATCGGGTTTTCGTGTGCCTCGGTCAGCATCGTCTCATCAGGCGACCCGAGATCTCCTCCCCACTCGAATTCCTCATTAATTCCCGCCTTCTTCCTGAGCTCGTTAAGCTCCTTTACCGCGTCGTCGTAGTGCATCCTGATGAAAGGAAGTTTGATTTTTTCAAGTAGCGATGTGTCCCTTTCGAGGATTTCAAGTTCCTTCCTGCACTTGTCAAGCACCCACTCGATGACATACATCGTCATGCGTTCCATCAATTCGAAGTTGTCCTCGAGGTCGAAAAACGCAACCTCAGGCTCGATCATCCAGAATTCAGTCAGGTGACGCCTTGTCTTAGATTTCTCCGCGCGGAATGTCGGTCCGAAAACGACGATCTTACGATGGGCCATCGCCCCGGCCTCGCCGTAAAGCTGCCCGGACTGCGTGAGGAAGGCGGTCTCACCGAAATAGTCGACATTGAAGAGTGTCGTTGTTCCCTCGACAGCGCTCGGAGTGAACATCGGTGAATCGAACGCGAGATAACCGTCCTCGTAGAAGAACGTCCTGATGGCCTGGATGACCTCGCTTCGAATTCTCAGTAGCGCCCATGGTTTCTGAGATCGAAGCCACAGGTGACGGTGCTCGAACAGGTACCCGGTACCGTGATCCTTGGGTGTGATCGGGTAATCCTCGGTGACCTGGATGATATTTATCCCGCCCGACTTAACCTGGAGCTCGTACTCATCGCGCTTGGGATGCTTGGAAACCGTACCGGTGATGTAGAGCGATGATTCCTGAGTCAGCGACTGCCCCGCGGACCACGTTTCTTCATCAACATCCTTAATACTCACGATCGCCTGGATAATACCGGTGCCGTCGCGAATCTGCAGGAACTGGAGCTTTTTCGATTCGCGCTTGTTATAAAGCCAGCCGGACAGCGTGACCTCCCGGTCTACGAATCCCGCAATTTTGTCGATGGTGGTCGTCGTTTTCATGTGCAACCTCGCATGGAAGTGACGGGGTGAATATAACAGAGGGGCAGGTTACGGGCAAGTGATACAGGGGGGATTCGGGTGTTCCACGTGCACCATTTGGGCACCAAACTGCAATACTAATTTAATACGATTTAAAGCAGATGGCGCATACGTCTACAAGAACGTCAGCATTCCGACCTGTCCAGATACTGGTCGGGAGTTTCCTGTCCATGATCCTGATAGGGTTTGGGCTTCTCATGCTGCCCGAATGCCATGCCGCGGGTCAGACGATCACGCCCCTCGACTCTTTCTTCACTGCGACCAGTGCCGTTTGTGTCACAGGTCTCATCACGGTCGACACCGCCACTGCATGGAGCCGTACGGGGCAGATTGTCATTCTCATACTTCTTCAACTCGGTGGTATAGGCATAGTCACATTCGGTGCACTTTTCGCGCTGCTTCTGGGGCAGAAAATAAGCTTCCGCCAGCGGGCACTTCTGAAGGAACAGTACGGTCAGACGACAGTTGTCAACATCCTGAGCCTGATCCCGATTGTTGCAGGGACTACAATAGTAATCGAGCTTCTGGGAGCTGCGTTCCTGCTGCCCGCGTTTGTGCCACAGTACGGCACACTCGACGGTATCTGGCACGCGATTTTCCAGGCCGTATCTGCATTCTGCAACGCTGGATTCTCGACCTTTCCTGACAGTCTCGAGCCATACAAGGGGGCGCTCTCGGTAAATGTGGCGATCGGTTTGCTGATTATCCTCGGCGGACTTGGATTTCCCGTGATCGCAGAGCTGCTTGAGCTGCGTCACGCCAGGAAAAAACGCCTTACCCTGCATACAAGAGTGGTCCTGTGGACGAGCGGGATACTTATTGTAGTTGGAGCGATCGTCCTTTACCTGGTCGAAGCGAGTCAGAATCCCGATTTCAGTGAGCTGCCGGTTAAATCACGGTTCATTACCAGTATTTTTCAATCGATAACAGCCCGAACAGCGGGATTTAGCACGTTACGGATCAGCGCGATGGCTCCCGCTTCGTTAATCGCCCTGCAGCTTCTAATGATCATCGGCGGAAGTCCGTCGGGCACGGCAGGTGGAATCAAAACAACAACCTTCGTGGCCGGACTTGCAGCTATCAAATCGGTCCTGACCGGGCAGGCCGACACAAAGATACTCGACCGACGTCTGGAACGCGGTACGGTCAAGCGTTCGCTGGTTCTGTTGCTGATTGCTGGCCTCGTTATTATGTCAGGAATTTTTTTCATGATGCTGACCGGGGGAGGGAACTTCCTCGAGATTGGATTCGAGACAGTGAGCGCGTTCGGTACGGTAGGGCTGTCGACAGGTATCACTTCGAGCCTGTCCACAGGGCAGCGTATTGTTATAATTTTCCTGATGTTTATCGGGCGGCTGGGTCCGATGACATTTGCCCTGGCTCTTTCCAGCCCGAAACACGAGACGATCAAATTCCCTGAAACCGATCTCCTGACAGGATGACCGGGAATGTGGCACGTACGTCTCGCACGTGAGCCGGTCGCATGGTCGTCCCGATCATGCTTTAAAGAATCGATTCAGACTCGATTGACCTATACAACGAGCCTGATGGTATACTCAACATCAATTCTACGAGATAAACGGAACAGAAAATGTCACTTTCGAACGAATATTGCGTAATCGGCCTGGGAGCATTTGGAAGCGCGCTCGGTATGGAGCTTTACGAGCGTGGGCACGTCGTTCTCGGTATCGATCGCAACGAGGTTATAGTCAACAAGCACCAGGACCACCTTACACAGGTGCTGGCGGCGGACGCCACAAACGAGGACGCGCTGAAAGCAGCCGGAATGGTCGATTACGATTACGTTATCGTCGCGATCGGTGACCACATCGAGGACAACATCCTCGTCACTCAGACCGTGCTGGATCTTGGCTGCAAGAAGGTCTGGTCGCGCGCTGAGAACCAGCGTCACGCATCTATCCTGGCGAAAATGGGTGTGGCGAGGGTTGTCGATCCCGAGCTCGAGGCAGCACACAGATGCGCGAGGATCCTTGCGTCACGCAGCGTGCTCGATTTCATCGAGTTCTCACCCGGTTTTTCACTTGCGCAGATTATTGTCGGTCCCACATACTCGGGTAAGAGCCTGAAGGAGATCGGTTTCCGCACGAAATACCAGGCTACAGTTATCGCAATACGTCGTCAGGACGAAAGCATACCTATCGCTCATCCGGAGGATGTAATCTACGAGGGTGATGTCCTGTTCATTGCGGGTAAAACAGAGGCAGTGGAAAAAATAGAGCGGATTTAATTATCCCTGCTTACTCAATGTGCATGTACTCCACTTTTGCCGGGAACGGCATCGTCGAATCACCTGTCTGAAAGTAAATTACCAGTGATGTAACTATGACCATTATCGTGATGGCTACGTAAAAAAATGTGTATAGCTTTGGAATCAGGAGCTCAGTGTTTGTAAATGGTGTATGGACTTCAGGGACCTTTCCCCGTCCCAGCACTACCCACTCCGATGAAAACACTGACACTGGAAGGACCTTTTCAATTTCATGAATGATTGTAAATTTACCCCTGTTCAGGCTCTGGTAGGATTTGAGTAATGTTTTCCAGTAATTACACAGTATCAACCCAACCAGCATCATGAAGATCGCCCAGACCAACGCTCCGATAATCGTAAGATCCCCGATTATGAATCCCGTTAGCGCGATCAGTCCGGTGTTTATACTCATCAGGAAATTGTTGGCTTGTGAGCGACGTTCGCTGGTCTTGTGCACTGCGTCGACAGCCATCCTGTACTGCTCAATGAGATGCGAGGTATAATCAGGGCCATAAGCTGCAGGATCAGCTTTGAATATCTCCTCTTTTATAACTACCTTATCCTTCGCCATAGCGTCCAACCTCCATGCCGGGCAGTTAACACCGATCCCCCTTTTGACTGAATGAATCGTATTCCATATTTTCAGTATGGAATATTTTGCGTGGAATTATAACATACCGACATATAAATATTCTTCAGCTTAACTCGTCGCCAAGTGTGCTGCTGGAGAGACCCGCATGAAGTACACCCTTCTGCTGACGCAGCGTATTCATGAGGTCGCGAACACCTGCCGCCTTACCCTTCACGAGAATCACCTGGGCACAGACCTTTGAGGTTAAAGGTACATGGGTGCAGGCGAGTATTTCATCCTGGCCTGATTGCTGAACCTTCATCAGCATCTCGTTTAGATTGCGCGCGCAGTGATCGAAGATGATAGTAATCGAACCTATTATGGTTTCATCCGATTTCCATTCCTTCTCAACGAGGCGGTCACGGATCATGTCGCGGACGAATTCCGAGCGGTTACTGTATCCGGCTTCCCGAACCAGTTTTTCAAGGCGGTCATATAGAGTCTTTTCGATTGAGAGACTCAACCTGACGAGATCAGTCATGTATGGGGCATCCTTGTCACTATTTACAGTCCGGGTTATTTTAGTAAGAGTAACTTAACCAGTCAACTAATATTCAGCATTATTTTTTTGCATAAACAACAATCAGTGAATAGTCCTCCTTCGCAAACTGACGTGTTCCTCGGCGGACAACCTTGGCGAAGACTGGTGGAGCATAGTTGATAAACTTCTAACGTACTTGAGGACTGATGGTATTATTTCCAGCCCTGAGCACTAATTAGAACTCGATATTACAGGCTTCTCACAGCCCTCAAGAAATCTATTCTCAAACCATCGACACCCCTGAAACCCAACAATTCAAGCGCGTCTCAGTGCACACCACCACAAGTGTAAATTCTGTAATAATCGGGCAACCGAAACGTCTGCAACATCTTCGCATACAAGACTTTACACTAACAAAAACCCGACGATAAACGCCGGGAAAGTGCTTGCAAAACTGTTACTTTACTTACTCGTGCGGGTTATGACAGTCCACACAGATGAGATCGGGTAGTCCATGAGTGCCCTCGGCAAGTGCTATCACATTGTCATTGTGGCAGTTACCGCAAAGGTTGGTCGAAACTTCATTATGAAGGAAATATTCGTATTCCGAATGTCCGTTGTGACACATAACACACGAAATCCCTTCCCCGTAATGTATCGATGCCCTGAACGCATCGACCGAGAATGCCCCATTCGATGTGTGACATTGCGAACAGTTAACGACCACGTCATCGATCGGCATTTTCTCAGGATTCAGAATACCCAGTGCGTTGCCGTTGTGGTTTCCACCCGGACCGTGACATTGTTCGCAGCCTGTTCCGTAGTATTCGCTGCTTTCATCACCATCCAGGAGTGCTGTATGCGTCCAGGCGTCACCTGGCGCCTTGTCGCTGTGGCAGCCCTGGCACATCTGGCTCCCGGTCGGGTCAGCGTCGCCACCGATATACGCGGCCATATAGTCCTCTTCCCCGGATTGCCCGTTCGACGTCGTCGTTCTGTCGACTGGATCGTCCACAGGTTCTTCTGGAGGATTTTCAGTGTCCTCAATGATCGTACCATTCTCCCCATTGTCCGTATCTGCAGGTTCTTCAGCTGGTGGACATCCTGTCAACAGGATAACTGCCAGCACTGCAAAACACATGACTACAAAGTTTTTACGAATCTCCACTAGTAATCCCTCCTTTGGAGGATTATTGATTTGTGTTGTAAAAAATTGTGGCAAGCTCCAGACTGCCTACATGCGTGCAATTTTACCATTTCCCGATCAGCTATCGCTATCCCTGTCGGTGGATATATTCTGGTGAATCCGTTGTAACTAACTGCATCACGACTATAAAAAACCCTTCGACATTATCGCCGAAGGGTTGGATACTACAAACTGGTGGAGCTGAGGGGAATCGAACCCCTGACCTCGACATTGCGAACGTCGCGCTCTCCCAACTGAGCTACAGCCCCACGATGTCACGTACGTCCCGTTTCAGGGAGCACCGTAATATACTCGCAGTTTGACGATACGTCAAGACCTGTTTTTCGCTTCTTTCGAAATGGGGTGGTCAGTACTCTGCTGGAAGTTTGTGAAGTACGTCGGCACGGAACACGGGGCCGTCCTTGCAGACATACGTCCCGCCGACATTACACCTGCCGCATTTTCCCAGACCGCATTTCATGCGGTTCTCCAGTGTTGTGAAAACCTGCTCGTCCCTGAAACCGAGTTTGCTCAGCACCGGGAAGGTGAACCTGATCATGATCGGGGGCCCGCAGACAATCGCGATTGTATTTTCGTGAGCCGGAGCTGCCTGCTCAAGTACGGTCGGGACGAACCCGATCTCTCCCTTCCAGTCGGGTGTCTCGCCACCCGGATCAACAGTGGTCACAAGGTTCACGTCAGGCATCTGATGCCATTCATCGAGCTCCATTTTATAGACCAGGTCGGAGACAGTCCGGGCACCGTAGATTATCGTCGCGTCACCATAATCAGAGCGACGGTCGAGTATGTTCCAGATGACCGCTCGCAGCGGGGGTAACGCTATGCCTCCAGCAATAAACAGCAGGTTTTTGCCTTTCCAGTCTTCGATCGGGAAATAGTTGCCGTACGGCCCGCGGAATCCGATGGTGTCATTTTCGTTCATCGCCTGCAGGGCTTTCGTGTTTTTTCCGACGGCCCGGAACGTGCACTCGATGTGGTCCTGGCGGGTTGGCGGTGACGCTACACAGAATGTTGACTCACCTGAACCGAAAGCGGAATACTCGCCGAACTGCCCGACCTTATAGTTTGAAAAGAAAGCATCCTTCTCAGCGTTGTCCTGGTACGCAAGCTTGAAGGTGGTCGTGTCCGGGGTTTCCCACGTCACGTTCAGAATAGTCATCAGCGATGGTCTGTAAATATTCTCCATGACTTACTTGTCCACTGCCTCAGCAGCCTGCGATTCAGTTGATACCAGCTTGTCAATCTGCTCGAGAAGATTCTTAAGGGCGTGATCGGTCGGACAGTAACGCTGGCATCGACCGCATCCGGTACACAGGATCCGGTTGAACAGGTCCGGGTAGTATTTGAATTTATGAGTGAGACGCTGCCTGAAGCGGTTGGATTTCGTTGGACGGGGATTATGGCCCGATGCGTGAAGGGTGAACAGCTCCATCATGCATGCGTCCCAGTTTCTCAACCGTTTGCCGCCGTCAGTGTTCCCTTCGTCAATAATGTCGTAACAGTGACATGTCGGGCATGTGTATGTGCACGTCCCGCAACTGATGCATGCGAGCGTGGCGGTGTCCCAGAATTTATCCTCGAAGCTGGTATCGAGCCATTTCCTGACCCGTTCTGCATCGAATGTTGGCTTCATCGACGATTTCAGGCCTTCAATTGCCGGTGCAGGATTCACAGTGCCGTCCGACCAGCCTTTTGTCTGCTCTATAAACCTGCTGCCCTTTTCCGTGACCGCCTTAACAAGATATTCCTGCTGGACTCCGGGTTTGTCCTTCGACGGGGTCAGCAATATGTCGGAACCGGTCTCACTGTCAGGGGCCATATCCACCGATGTGCAGTAGCAGGCTTCGTCGGCCTCGACACAGGCGATTGTGATAATTACTGTAGATTCAAGGCGATCGAGGAAGAATTTGTCATCACAATCCCATGTCATGACCTCTCTGATGATACCCGGACCCGCAGCATCGCACGGCCTGCATCCGAAGATTACCGTTGGAGGTGCATAGTCCTCTTTCGACGGCTCCGATAATTCAATCAGGCTTTTACCGCTGCGTTTATACGAAAGGATGCACTCGTGGTCTGAAAAAAAGTACTCCTTCGGGCTTTTAACTGGTGTGATCAGGTCGAGCGCAATTTCCTGAATCCTGTCTACAGGCCTGAACAGGCTGATTGTGCCGTCACGGACGGGTGCAACGAACCTGTATCCCGCAGATCTTGCGGATTCGAGAAGTTTGCCCAGAGAATTTGTATTAATAGTGATCACGATTAGTTCCGGTTACTTGATGAACTCTTCCTCCTCACCTTCAACATACGTTGACATCGGGGGCAGATCGTCGGGACTCATCCCCGCGATGAAACCGTACTTCTCAAATACCTGCTTGATGAGTTTCCAGTTGACCAGTGACAGTGGAATATCGGCCGGGCACGAGCGTTCACACTCATCGCACCCGATACACCGTCCGGCAAGGTGAAATGCCCTCGTGAGGTTCCAGTGAAAATTTCCCATCGAATGCGGGCTTGTCGGGACCCATTGGGGCTGGTTCTTATCCGTGATGCATCGCGTGCACGTGCAGATCGGGCACACTTCGCGACAGGCGTAACACTTGATGCATCGATTGAACTCGTTTACCCAGAATTCCCAGAGCTCCTTCTGGCTCTTACCCTCCAGTTCCTTCACCCTCGTGAAGGTCGCCGACGTCCATTCCTTGTTGGGTACCGGCTTGCCGAACAGCTCATCATATATGGGTGGCGTGTTTACATTACAGATCCTGCATTTTTCAAGCGTGGGATCACCGACTCCGATGCAGACAAGGCCGAGTATTACAAGGTTTTCCCTTTTAATCTGGTTTTCAAGCAGGAGGACATTGAGCGCCTTTGCATCGCAGCCCTTGACAACTATGGCAATCTTCCCCGCGCACTTGATCTCCGCAGTTTTCAGGTACATCGTCAGGTTATGGAAACAGCGTTTGTCGAAAATCAGGCTGGAAGCCTTCTCAGGATCTGTGATAAATGCAGGCATCGCACGATCGCTGGTATATCCCTGGGAATATCCGATAACCATTTTGACCGTGCCTGATTCCAGGAGCTTCTTCGCGAAACTCTGAAGCGTGGACAGTTCACGGAACGTAGCGTTGGCAGTGGATGTGGTTTCGGCATCAGACACGTCAACCATCACCCCCAACACTTGCTCCGGACTCCTCAATTTTCGGAATAATCTGGTCGAAGTCCTCGTACGGACCAAGTTCCTTCAGCCGTTCGACAAACTCAGTCGCCTCGTCGGCGAATTTACGCCCTTCCGACGCCGATATCCATGTATATTTCAGTCGACGGGTGTCGATGCCGAGGAATTCAAGCTCGTCATGGAAGATCGACCACCTTCGCTGGGCGAAATAATTCCCCGACTGGTAGTGACAGTCGCCGATGTGACAACCTGATATCCAGATGCCGTCCGCTCCCTGCTCGAAGCCCTTGATTATAAATTCTGCGTCGATACGTCCGGTGCACGGGACCTTGATGATCCTGAAATCGGCCGGATATTCCATGCGGCTGGTCCCGGCAAGGTCGGCACCGGTGTACGTACACCAGTTACAGATAAATGCAATCGCTTTCGGTTTGAATTCAGCCATTTCCTTTTAAAATGCGGTCTATAACACCGCCAGTTGCGAATAAATCTGCTCCTCTGTGATCCCGTCCACGTCGATGCACTTTGACGGGCATATCGCGGCGCACGGTCCACAGCCGTGACATAGACTGTCGTTTACCAGCGCGACTTCCCTGATCAGGTTCCCATCATGATCGCGGATCTCCTTGTGTTCGATCGCGCTGTACGGGCACACCTTTTCACACTGGAAGCATCCTATACAGTTGAGTTCATTGACCCTCGCGACAGTAGGTTCCCTGATCAGCTTGTCCTTGGACAGTATTCCGAGGACACTCGCAGCCGCAGCGCTTGCCTGTGCAACCGTTTCGGGAATGTCCTTCGGTCCCTGGCAGCCTCCCACGATGTAAACTCCGTCCGTGGTTGTCGCGACCGGTGCCAGCTTGACATGCCGTTCCATGAAGAACCCTTCGGGGGATCGACTGATGTTAAAAGTTTTTGCCAGCTGAACCGCGTCTTTATCCGGTTCGAATCCGAGTGAAAGGACCACCATGTCTACAGGGACGACAAGCTTGGTTCCTGAGATCGTGTCCTCGGTGTGGACGAGTAAGTTACCCTTGCCATTATTGCCCTGCTCTTCGTATTCGATCAGCGCGGGGCGTCCGCGCAGCACCATGACATTTTCTTCGATAACCTTGAGGTAGAACTCCTCGTAACCTTTTCCTGCCGCGCGTATGTCGATATAAAAATTGAATACCTGCGCCTCTGAGAATTCCTGGATCAGGTGCGCAAGTTTCAGAGAGTACATGCAGCAGACCTTCGAGCACCAGATGTTCGCGTTCTCATCCCTGCTCCCGGCGCAGTGGATGATACCAACGGTCTTCGGTGCCGTCCCGTCCTTCAGGAGGATTTCCCCCTCGGTTGGACCGGAGGAACTCAGCATACGCTCCATCTGAAGGCTGGTGTAGACATTATCGAGTTTACCGTAACCGTATTGCGGCAGTAGCTCGGGTTTGTACGTACCGAATCCTGTGGCCAGGATTATCGCACCGACCTCGACTTCCTCGATTTCCTCGACCATTTCGAAATCGATGCAGTCCTTCGGGCATGCAGTCACGCACGTTTGCTTGCATTTTCCGGTTGTTAACTGAAGGCATGTCTCGGGATCGATGAAGGCACCCTGCGGAGTCGCCTGCGGAAACGGGATATATACCGGCTTGCGTTTCCCGAGCCCTTCATTGAACTCATCCGGGAACTTTGGTTTCTTGAATACGCAGTGCGTGACACACTCGTTGCATCCTACGCAAAGATCCTCTATTACATAACGCGGTTTCTTTCGAATACTGACAGTGTAATTGCCGATAAATCCCTCGACCTTCTCAACTTCCGAATACGTCAGTAATTTAATGTCCGGGTGCTCCTTCACCGCTGACATCTTCGGTGACAGAATGCACATCGAGCAATCGAGGGTCGGGAAAGTCTCCGACAGCTGTGCCATGTGACCGCCTATGGAGGGATTCCGTTCGACCAGCACAACTTCAAGTCCGGCTTCCGCCAGGTCGAGTGATGCCTGAATTCCGGCGATTCCGGCTCCGACTACCAGCACTCTCTTAGTAACGGGGGCTTCGATCGGCTCGAGGGGATGGTTCATCCTGACTTTCTCGACCATCATGCGGACAAGGTCGATAGCTTTTTCCGTACCGACCTCCTTGTCGTGATGAACCCATGAGCACTGCTCGCGGATGTTCGAACACTCGCACAGGTAGGGATTCATTCCGGATGCCTTCGCGAGGTTCCGGAAAGTCTTCTCGTGCATTTTCGGGGAGCATGCGGATATTACCAATCCGGTCAGGTTGTGCTCCTTGATCGCGTCCCTGATGATTGACTGCCCGGGGTCGGAGCAGCAGAACCTGTAGTCCTCGGCGTAGACCACGCCGGGCCAGGTCCTGGCAACTTCAGTTACCGATACTACATCGACTGTCCTCGCGATGTTCTCACCGCAATGACATATGAAGACCCCTATGCGAGCCAAATTTCACCACCAATAATGCCAATTCGGGAGTACTGTACTGTGAAATCTTGCCAGAGCATTTTTTTATCGCAGGAATTTCTCATATAATTTGAATAACCTATTCAACTGCCAACTCCAGCTGGCGTGACTAATGCATGCAAACTGATATAATTAGCTCCGGCAGGTAACTACTCAATCCAGGGGAGATATTACCACATTTCTGAAGGATGTGAAATTAGTGACAAGCAATTTTCGGGTGGTCATAATCGGTGGGGGATTTGCCGGGCTGACGCTGGCACGGGCCCTCAGACGTGCGCCCGTCGATGTCACACTGATTGACAAACGTAACTTCCATCTCTTCCAGCCGCTCCTTTATCAGGTCGCTACAGGCGGGCTTTCGAACGCAAATATCGCAATACCGATCCGTTCAATCCTCAGCAGGCAGAGTAACGCACGTGTTCTACTGGCCGACATAACAGGTATCGATCCACAACGTAAACTCGTGCATCACAAGAATGGTACCGTCCCGTACGACACGCTTGTGGTAGCGACCGGAAGCGACAAATTTTACTTCGGACACGATGAATGGCAGCAGTTCGCGCCGGGACTCAAGACAATTGAGGACGCGCTGGTCTACCGCAACAAGGTCATGATGGCGTTCGAGGCCGCTGAGCTCGAGACGGACCCGGCAATACGCCAGGAACATCTCACCTTCGTGGTTGTCGGTGCCGGACCGACTGGTGTCGAGCTTGCGGGAGCACTTGCCGATATAAAAAATCTTACCCTCAAGCACGATTTCAGGTCGATTAACCCGCGCGACGCGAAAATCTACATTGTCGATGCAATGGACCGTGTGCTCCCCACTTATCCTGAGGATCTTTCGGTTAAAGCGAAAGCGTCGCTCGAGAAGATCGGCGTTACGGTCATCAATAAGGCAAGGGTTACCGGGATTACTGACCGTGCAGTTACGATAAGTCGCGACGATAAAATCGAAACGATCCCGACACGAACCGTCCTGTGGGCCGCGGGAATCAAGGCATCTCCACTTGGCAGGATCCTCAGTGAATCTTCAGGCGCCGAGACCGACAGGATGGGAAGGGTTATAGTGGAAGAGGACTGCAGTGTGAAGGGGCATCCGGAAATTTTTGTTATCGGTGACCTTGCACACTTCAAATCAGGCGACGCAACTCTTCCAGCGGTCGCTCCCGTAGCCATGCAGCAGGGGAGGTACGTGGCAAGTCTGATCCGGAACAGGATTCAGGGAAAATCAATGCCCGGTTTCTCCTACCGCGATATGGGTACACTTGCCACCATCGGGAGGAACGCTGCGGTCGCGGATTTCGGCGGTTTACACTTCTCCGGCTGGCCTGCATGGCTTATCTGGTTGTTTGTCCACCTGATGGCAATCGTCGAGTTTGGTAACCGATTGTTGATTGTCACACAATGGGGCTGGAATTATCTAACCTGGCGACGCTCTGCGAGGTTGATTACAAACCTCTGTCCCGATGACTGCATTAAGCCTGAACAGGCTCCTCCAGATTAAAATCTAAAGCAAAAGCACGCTCCGTGGGGAGCGTACTTTAAGTTACACTGCGTATTGGAAGTCTGGTTATTGGACTGTAATTTCTATGAAGTCGTGTAATTGATCGTCAACGTATTCCTGTACCGGACCGTAATATGCATCGGCCGTAATCTTGCAGCGGTACGTACCGGGCATCGCGTATTCAGAATTAAGTATCGAGCCATACCATGTCGGTCCGCCTGCGAGATCTAGGTACGTAATATCGCCGGTGATCGGAGTCGTGTCGACCCAGACGTAGGTCGCGTCTCCGCCATGGACCAGGACATCGACCATGATCGTAGCGGGAGTCCAGGACGTTACCGGTCCTGACATGTACTGCCCGGAAATTTCGTAGGGATCGTCGCAGTTGCCGGGGAAGGAGCACTCGACTACCAGATCGAACAAGAGGTACTGCCCTTCGGGTTCGCCCATGTAGTACCAGAACTGCTGTGTGTCACTCATGTTTGGTGTGAACGCCCTGTCACTATCGTACGTGCCATATGCCTTGAATGGATTAAGCCACTGTGGTGCCAGGTTCTGCCAGTGGTTGCTGTAATCATCAGCGTTTCCGATGTAATCATCGGTATGGATACCTGGCATAACGAATACCCGGACGTCGTAGGCTGTCCATTGTGTTGGATTGGTCAGCTCAAGGTCGAAGATCCAGAGTTTTTCTTCGGGAATGTAACATTCCCAGACCCAGTCCATGTTGGGGGCCATGAACTTCATGATGTTGTAGCGTGCCTCAAGTTCACGTGAGCGGTCGATTACCTCAATTTCGTGTGTAAGAATGTCGTACTTCACGGTGTAGTAACCCATTAGAGCTCTGCCCTCAGGCAGCTCGTAGGATGTGTCAGTCAATAAAATGTCGCCCTCAACTTCAGGTGCCAGTGGAGTGTCCGCGCTGTTGGCGCAGCCGAAAGCTCCAAGCATTGCAATAATTGCGATGATGGTAGTCAGGGTTCTTTCGAATGATTTCATTGTGGATTCTCCTGATGTTCCTGAGTTTGATGACTGGATAAATGCACCTGACGTGCCACGTTGAAAAAAATCACCGTTTTAAGGGATTAAAAATCAAAACTCACCTGTTTATGGGGGTTTCAGGAGGGGCAATTTATGGATCACAACAGGTGTGATCGGGTTTAAGCCTGCGAATCCTCTCAATCTGACAGTTAATGCGCTCCTAACAACATTACATATACCGGATGTGTTATTGGGTGGCTACTTACCCGACCTTGTGAGGTCTATCCGAAGCGTCGAAGCGATAATTCCCAGCACAATTGCCACTACCCCGATCAGCCGCAGGTTCGCGTTCAGCCCGAGGATCGCGATCAGCCAGAAACTGGTCACGAGAACCCCGGCTATGCTTCCAAGGCTTCCATGCGCGAAGACCCACCCCGATGTCCGTCCGGCTTCTTCAGCCCGCCGGGTCAGTGCCCTGATAGCGCATGGCCCGATCATCGCGAGCAGAAAACTCGGGATCGCGAACAGGATCAGCGACCCCACCAGCGGATCCATCCTCATCCGGAACTCGATCGACTCGCTCATCGGATTGTCGACTATGTACTCCGAAATTGTCTTCCACGGAGCCTCAAGTATCGGCTCCGATGCTTCTATCGGGTTTTCCCTGACCTGAAGCACGTTGCCGATCGGATTCGGAATACCTGCAAGAGTAAATATCCAAATTCCCGCGATTATCAGTGCGGTAGCCTGGATTTTTGTCGGACTGAGTTTGACCGACAGCGTTCCCCCCAGCCAGTAACCCACCGTAAGTGCTGCGAGGACCACCCCGAGGACCGCGCCCGTTGAGTAAATGGCATTGCCGAAGTTGATCTGGACAATCCTCAACGCCATTATCTCCAGTGCCATGACAAGGTAACCTGACATGAATACCACGAGCAGTAACAGCACAGTAATCAATGGTTTCAGGGGTTTCATATCCGCGACTCCATCCCGTGTGATTGTATAAAACCTGTCATTACATAGCAATTTCACTCACGTTCATGCAACTTGATGCATTCGGGATTACCTGATAGAGTTTATCCGGTTGGAGGTGCACCTTCCGGTGGGGAGCAAAATTATACTCACCTGTAAAACCAATAAAATCCTGTTTCCCACAGCACTATTAGTGTTGCTGCTTCTGGCTCCGCAGGCGTCGGGCGATGAAACACTTCTCTACGAATATGACAGCGTCTACCACCACATCAGGGTCGTCCAGAACGGACAGCTTCGCGGAATGAGATTCGACAATAACCACTACCAGACCCAGATGTACATAGATAATCCCCTGACAGGTCATTTCAACTACGTCGACCTCCTCTGGCAGGCGTGGGTACTCCACCCGGAGCCCGAAAACCTGCTTATCCTTGGACTTGGGGGGGCCAGTGCCCAGCGATTGATACACCACTACCAGCCCGACCTCGACATTCTCACGGTCGAACTCGATCCGGCGGTCGTCGACATCGCAGAGGCTTACTTTCTGTACAATCGTGCGGAATTACCCGTTGAAATTTCCGACGCGCGCGCGTGGTTGAGGCGGTCACCTGAAAAATTCGACATTATCATTCAGGATACATACTCGTCCAACAATTACGGGACCTTTATACCGTTTCACCTCGCAACGTACGAGTACTGGAACATCGTACGCAATCATCTATCGGATGACGGCGTCCTTGCGGTCAACGTGATCGGTACAGTCTACGGCGGCGAATCCAACAGGGTTATTACATCGGTCTACCGGACAATGCACGAGGTCTTCGACCAGCTTTACCTTTTCGCCGCCAACGATGTTCAGAATGTCGTTGTGATAGCGACTCAGGATGGTAACCGCTTGTCGGAAGCTGACCTGATGGCGATAGCGTCTGAGCTGGTTCACACAAGGGGTGATGAATTCCCCGGTGACCTCATGACAGGCTCGTTCCAGTTCAGGGACACACTGCCGTCGAGGCTTGCCGACGCCATTATCCTGACGGATGACTACGCACCGACCGATAACCTGCTGAGGTAATGCAGATAAGATGTTGATACAATTGCGCGGTCACAGGATTAGGTGTCTACAGGGGTGCTGGCAGGTCAGATTGGAACTCATGTCTCGCTGACACTGCGTACCCGTTACTCAACGATCAATCTACCTCGATCTCATCCATTGACAGGATCGTAAACGTTACAAATGTCTCAATGATCTCTCCATCCGTCAGTGTTGCACGGACCTCGAAAGTGTGCTCGCCTTTTTCGTAATTTTCAGAAGGCCAGTAGAATATTCCATCGCTGATGATAAGAGCGGATGACGTGACATCGGCATTGTCCACGTAGATTTCAACACTCGCGATGTCTTCCCTGATTTCCGGTGCGAAGTACGCGATCAACACCGATCGGTGATCGTACACGTTGGCCCCGTCGCCG
The DNA here is from genome assembly GCA_030614715.1 of Planctomycetota bacterium. GTDB lineage: Bacteria > JAJVIF01 > JAJVIF01 > JAPKYR01 > JAPKYR01 > JAUWTM01. Next base: position 795 of record JAUWTM010000075.1, on the reverse strand, counting down.
GGGAGAGTGCTGATCAGGTTTGTTTCAGTTGTGCGATTGAATTCGAACGATCTTACTTCCGAGACAAGGTCGTAACCCGCAACCTGGCATTCTATTTCCAGGTTGTGCATTCCGACTTCTGTATCTGCGAGCGAGATCACGGTGGATGCGGATGTTAATTCTACTGTAATTTCGAGATCTATCCATGCGTGTTCGTCCACTCTTGCACGGGCATTATCGAGGACCAGGCCTTCATCCAGAACTTCAACTGCAACAGACAGGGTTTCTGTATCCCCGTTTATATCCATAACAACATTCACCAGTTCCGGTTCATTACAGGTCAGTGTGAGCTCGATGCGATCGTAAAGCCCGTTTACAGTGCCGACCTCAATAACCAGGGGATATTCTGCGCCGGGTTCAAGGGGAATTGCGGACAGCGGGATTCTGAAACCATCGCTGGTCAGAGACGTGATGTCGGTTGCATTTACCCCACCGAAAGTGGCTGTGAAGGTACTCTCGTCGATATCAATGCCGTCCATGAATCCACCCGTTACTACCGGATCGGTTATTAGAAAATTTCGGACTGGTTCGATATTGGTAATGAATGCCGGCTCGTAACGGAATGATAGCGATACATCGATCAGCCCGTACGCTACCATCCTGTCCGCGTCCATCGGTTCGAGTGTTAACAGACGCGATGAATGCAGGTTCCGAATAACATTCCACACATATGAATCCCGCTGATTTTCAACCTTCCAGCCCTCGCAGAAAATCCAGTACGCACCGGCTCCGGGCAGGTTAGAAAGTATGTTCTCC
>JAUWTM010000058.1 GCA_030614715.1 Planctomycetota bacterium | reverse complement strand
GAAAAACCATTTAAAGAAAAACTGTTGAAACAGCTCATCCTTAGCCACAAAACGAGCTGTCCGCATGACACCGGAGCCGACGGCCGGGGGATCAAGGTGACTAATGTGGTTGGATGCTACGATCACACCACCCTTTTCGGGAATATTTTCGCGTCCAATATATCTGACCCCGTGCCATAACTTCAGGTGCATCAGGAGCACGAACCTCGCGGCTCTATACAGGAAATCAGGCTTATCCATATTAAAACCTCAGGTCCGGATTGTAGCACATCGATACGTGGCAACATAAACATCCTATATCCGGGATTACTGCCTTGTTTTTGTGTGCAGGTATGCCCGGTACACGGGCCATGCGATTCCAAGGATGACCGCTTGAATGAACAGGAGGTACAAACGGTAGTCGATCAGGGTCTGTGAGTACGTGTTGAACATGAGACGCTGCTCTGACCTGCCTTCCATAAGCATGTAGAGCTGGCTGAACGGGTTGATATCGATGATTATCTTCAGTGCGTTCGCCTCCTGGAGATAACTGAAGGCCAGTTGTGCGAGCAGTCCTACAAGCCCGATATGCAGCATGACAAAAACGATCACGATCGCGAGACGTCGCGCGAACCGTCCCGGCCTGTCGCCCCTGATGGACGCAATTTCCATCAGCAGGTGCACCCATGCGGCTGTCGCTACAGCCTGTATGAACGGAATGATGTCGTATGGATCCATCGGGTTGCCCTGTATCGGATCGAACGACAGGAACACTGGAAGGAGAGGAAGCGTTGCGAATGCCGACACAATTAGAGTTACGAGCATCCTCGAATCGAAGACAAGAACCGGTCCAACAGGAGCTGCATTGAACGCAGGATCGGTTTCACCGGGTGACGGGAATAGAATCTGCGACACCAGCGGTATGACAATTGTGCCGATCAGGAAACAATATGCGCCAAGCAGTTTCAGGAGGATTTCCGGATGCGGAGGTGATCCGCTTGTCGCGACCGACCAGAATCCCACACAAAGCGCAGCGACAAGAGCGTAGTGCAATCCCAGCACCTTCCAACCACCAATCCTTGCCAGCCCTGTAAGGTATCTTGAGGCAAGCGACGTTTCGGTCGCGGGAACCTGCTCTCCCGGAGTCATGGCCCTCAATGTTTCGGGCGGTGGTTCGGGACGGATAAGGGGTCGTGGAGTCATGGATTCTGAAACCAGTAAATCCTACAGGGATAACAGTCCGGCTGCAATGGTATAATTGAACCGTGGTAAATTTCCTCCCGGCAGAAGTCCGGGAGTTCTATATGTTATTGTTTAGTCCGGGTCAATGATCATGAGGAAAATTTACAGAAAGAAAGATGTATGGAGTCGGGAAAGAGTATTACGGTTTCTGCTGTTGTTATCAATGCTGGCGATAGTAATCGGTCTGCAGGTCATGACCATTGCTGTCCAGCCTGTAAAGGCCGCCGACAAACGCGTCGTGGTTCTGGGATTCGACGGCATGGACTACAGCCTCGTAAATCAGTACATGAACGAGGGGCTTCTACCCAACCTCCAGAGGCTCAGGGACAATGAAACGTACTCGCCGCTGCGAAGCACGACACCCCCCGAGTCACCTGTCGCATGGTCGGCGTTCGTGACGGGCACCAATCCCGGCAAAACAGGAATTTTCGATTTCCTCAGGCGAAATCCCGATAATTATTTTCCTGAACTAAACATGACCGAAGTTGTCAAGCCCATCGATTTTCTTTTCGATACCATCCCGACAGGCATGCCCGAACTCCGGAATATGCGGAACGGCAGGGCGTTCTGGGGAATAGCCGCTGATGAGGGAATCAGGACAGTCGGGATCATGATGCCGATGAACATGCCGCCCGAGGACACTCCCGGCGGTAAAATTCTATCCGGACTGGGTGTACCCGACATTCGGAGGACGATGGGCACGTATGTCTATTACGTGGACGATATTGCAGTCGCAGAGCGTCAGACAGGATCTGACGAGGGCACGGAGATGGGCGGACGCGTAATCGAGGTTGAGCGTCAGGGTGACGAAATAACTACATTCCTGCCCGGACCTTATAATCCCGTACCGAAATTTTCCTCACAGGAGTTAACGTCACCGGTGTCGATGACCGTGGATCAGGCCGCGAACACTGCTGTATTCCGCATCACGAATCAGTCTCCATTTAACTTTATGGCGTTCTTCAAGGGTTTGTTCATCGCAATTCTGATCTGCGCTTTATTATGGCCAATTCTAGGAAATATGTTAAAGGGACCGGGTAAGGGCCTGGGAGTAGCACTGATAATTTTTGCGATAGCTGTCGCAGTTTTAGTATTTTCTACGAAACCTGGGAGCAAAGTTGAGTCGTTCTTAGTTAACGAGGGAGAATGGAGCGAATGGATCCCGGTGAAATACCTCGTCACCGACTGGGTTGGGGTCGAGGGATTCTTCCGGGTGTTCCTTATCGAAGCTGATCCGGAGTTTCAGATGTACGTCACTCCTGTCAGCATTGATCCACGTGGTAACAGGGCTGCCGAGTTAAGCTACCCGTTCAGTTTCCTTCCGGGACTTTTAAATAAGCACGGTAATTTCAAAACGTACGGCTGGGACTCCGAGACGTGGGCGCTTAACGAAAATGTGATCGACGAGGACGTTTTCCTTGCCGATCTTTTAGAGAACTGGGATACCAAAGCCGACATAGTGTTCGACCTGATGAAGGAAGATGACTGGACGCTGTTCTCAGCGGTTTTCCAGGGAACCGATCATGCGTCGCACATGTTCTGGCGTTTTATCGATGAAACACACCCGATGTTCGACCCTGAGATGAACGAGATATATGGGGATGCGCTGCTTACCGTCTACCAGAGGGCCGATACATTAGTCGGGAGAGTCATGGATGAAATTCTCACGGACGGTGACGAGCTCATCGTCATGAGCGATCACGGCTTCCAGACGTGGCACAAGGCGGTTAACCTCAACACGTGGCTGGTCGACAATGGTTATCTTGAGCAAAAGCGTTCGGTTCTGGGTGATATCCTTGTTGAGAGTGAGGATACCAGCGTTTATGACCTGTTCCAGCAGGACTCAGAATTCTTCAGGTGGGTCGACTGGTCAAGGTCCAGGGCGTATGCGCTCGGTCTGGGACAGATTTATATAAATCTCGAGGGCAGGGAATCCGAGGGCATCGTAACCGAGAACGAGCGCAGTGACCTTATCGACGAAATCATCGCGGGACTTATCGAAATCAGGGACCCCGAGACCGGCCAGAAAATTTTGATCGATGCCTACCGTGCCGATGAAATATATCACGGCGATAACATGGAATATTCACCGGATATCGTCGTCGGGTTCGCACCGGGTTACAGGGTAAGCTGGCAGACAACGCTTGGCGTAGCCGCGGATGAATTTCTCGAGGTAAACCAGCGAAAATGGTCCGGCGATCATTGCTCACTCGACCCATCGTCGGTACTGGGTATCTTTTTCAGTACCGTACCGGTTACTGTCGACGATCCGAACATAATCGACCTTGCTCCGAGCATTCTCAGCCTTCTCGGGGTCGAGAAACCTGATCGCTGCGACGGCAGGATCATTTTCTAATCGTCAAAGGGGTTACCTATTCCCGGATGTTGTAGTACAATCTGCCAGCCCACTTGCATTGTTCCCGATTATGTGGGGACAATATATATGGCGGGGGCGGTTAGCTCAGTTGGTTAGAGCGCCTGCCTTACAAGCAGGAGGTCGTGGGTTCAACTCCCTCACCGCCCACCATTTTCACGGTACCGGTTACTGTCTTGAGATGAAGAAAGTAGCCGGTACCGTTTATTACATGTAAAATACGCAGGATGAAGAAAGGACGCACCCATGAGCGATGATCTTCCGGAAATCGGGGAACCCAGCGGTAACGGTACTATGCACGTGCCCGATCCGGATAACATTCAGGGCAGGATCATAGGGCTTGGAATTGATATCGTAGCCCGTGAGAGAGTCGCTCGAATGTACGAAACTCACGGGGAGAGGTTCCTCGGTCGATGTTTTACTGAGAAGGAGGCCGAGTACTGCCGGTCAAGACGCGATCCGGTCCCGGACCTGGCCGTGCGTATGGCTGCAAAGGAGGCTGCGTTCAAGGCAATTGGCGCACGCAGGGGAATGGGTATCGGCTGGAAGGAATTCGAAGTTGTGCTGGACAGCGATTTTGTGCCGTCGCTGCAGCTTCACACAAAGGCGAAAGCCCGGGGTGACGAGATTGGTGTGGACAGTATCTGGATGAGCCTTACCCATGAGGAACTCTGGTCGGCGGCAGTCATCATTGTCACCGGGAAGTAATTTCTAAATATTGACTCTCAACATGAGAGAGTCAATGACCCCTTTAACTCTACAATTTACAGGTAAATCTGCGCACCTCCCTGTATCACGCATGAACAGTGACATCCACTGGTCCAGAATGCTGACAGTCCTAATGGTCCGGGAATTGCCATTAATTAATCATTAATCGAAAGCGGTAGTGACAGCGTTGGCGCTGGTCTTCAGGGCTCTTTGTTCGCGCATGTCCTGCCGCAGAGATGTGGGTGTATTTAAATTTGGTGATATAAACTGCACTAACCTGCACTTAAAGAGATTATATCTGATATAATTTCAATTTATTGCAGGGGTATTTAATGTTGCTTTGGACAGTGCAGTTGACAGTAAATATTGATGAACCATGGTGATAATCCATCGTGCGGATAGTCTGCAGATGGACTGCTATAACCCCGGGATACAAATCCCGGTGTGGTGAACATGCTTATATCACGGTAATTAAAAGGCCCTTGATAAGGAGGAGCTCTTCATGCGACCTGTATCAAGATCCATAATGTCGGTACTCTTCCTGTGCATGGTGACGATCGGACTGGCGATCCCGCTGAACAAGGCGTCAGCGGCGATCCCCACGGTTTTAACGATCGATCCAAACATAGGATTCGCGGGACAGCAGGACATTCCCTGCATGGTAACAGGAACGGATTTTGAGATCGGTGCTTTGGTTGTGTTCGAGAATCCGGGTGTGACCGTTGATGGTGCTGTTAATTTTATCAATTCGACCACCCTGACTTTCGATTTCGATATCAATATTGGGAGTACTCCCGGTATAGGTGACGTGTACGTCTTCAACGGCATCGATCAGGGAGCCCTGGATAACGGATTCACGGTGCTCGCACCCGATCCGCCGGAGCCTGAAGGCGTGGATCCGTCTTTCGGTTATACGGGGGATTCCGGGCTATCAGTACAGATCTTCGGAAATCTTTTGTACAGCGTGAACGCCGTTGATTTCGGTCCCGGAATAACAGTCGATTCAATTGATAACGTGGCAAATGACGTCATTGACTGTACTATTTCAATTGACTGGCTTGCGACCCCGGGCTTCAACGATGTATCCGTCAATGGCGATTACGGCGGTGGCACGATACCCGGAGGTTTTGAAATCAGGGACTACCCGGCACCCCAGATCACGCTGGTGACACCCATTGAGGCATGTGCCGGCGAGGTAAGCTTTCCGATCACTGTCGGTGGCATAGGATTCCTGCCCTACGTTGATTTCGAGTTCCTGCCTGGGGGAATTGATATCACCAATGTCAATTACATCAACGCGTCTCAGGCTAATCTGACAGTAGATATTCAGCCGACTGCACCGCCGGGCTTGTTCTCATTGAGGGCGTTTCATCCCGACGGAAAAGACTACACCGAACCGGGTGCATTCACTGTACTTGACTGTTCACCATCGATCGAATCAATTTTCCCGACCCAGGGCAACCAGGGCGATATGGGCCTGTCGGTCAGTATATTCGGCACGAGTTTCGGGGGAGTCCAGGGTGCTGTTGATTTCGGCTCGGGTATCACAATTTTGATCACTAACTGGTCAGACATACAGATCGATGTGAGCATTGATATCGATACATTTGCGACTGTAGGTTTCAGAAATGTGACAGTTTCGAATTTCTACGGCGACGATGTGCTGGTCAATGGATTCGAGGTCCTTGAAACGATATTCGATCCTCCATTGATCGAATCCATAAATCCCACGCAGGGGTACCAGGGTGACATGGGATACCCGGTTTCGATCTTCGGGCAATTTCTGGATTCCATCGATACGGTGGATTTCGGGGCTGGCATTATTGTTACCGTAACGAGCCAGTCAGAAATACAGATCAATGTCGATCTGGATATCGGTCAGACTGCTCCACTTGGATTCCGTGACGTCTTCGTCGACGGTTCAGTCGGTAACTCAACTCTGATCGATGGTTTCGAGGTTCTATCACCCGCACCGGAGATAATTGCAATCGTTCCGGCACAGGGATTCAGGGGATCAATGGCACTGCCGGTAGCGATCACCGGTAATTACTTCACCCTTGTCGACACTGTCGACTTCGGAAGCGGCATTACAGTCAATCTCCTTGGTGTGACACCGACCCAGATCGATGTCACGCTCGATATAAACGCACTGGCAACAATTGGATTCCGCGACGTCATGATTTCAGGCGGGTCAGGCGATGACACGGTCATCGATGGATTTGAAGTCATAGTCGGGCCACTTACACTCGACGATGCGCTGCCCGACCACGCAGCACAGGGAGAGACCATTGACGTGGTTATTACCGGGTCTAACCTCGACCAGGCGTATGATGTCAACTTCGGCACTGAGATCATTATCAATACCTGGGTCGTGACCGCGCTGAATCAGATCGATGTAAACCTGACCGTGGATTTACTAGCTGCGGTCGGTTTCCGCGATGTCACAGTCTACGACCAGTCGATGTCACCGGTTGTACTGGTGGATGGTTTTGAAGTTACTGAGCTGCCGATTATCGATCCGGTCATTTCAGGGATCGACCCAGACTTCGGATACCAGGGAGACATGGGTCTCCTGATTCAAATCACCGGACAGGACTTCCAGCAGGGGTTGACTGTCGACTTCGGTCATCCGGGTATCACTATCGGGCCGGTCAATTTCGTGTCCGACTCATTCTTCGATGTGGAAATTGACATCGCACCGGCCGCGACTGTCGGTTTTACTGATGTCGTGGTTACCAATCCTGACAACGGTGACGACGTACTGAACAACGCATTTGAGGTACGTGAGACCATCGAGCCAATTGTCATCGAGTCAATGAATCCCACACAGGGTTACCAGGGCGATACATTGGATGTCGATATCTACGGATCAGGATTCCAGGTCGGTGCGATCGCAGACTTTTTCCCGTCCGGATCATTTTTCACCTGGAATGTGACGGTGGTCTCATCGACCCAGATCTCCGGTACCCTGGAAATATTCGTGGACGCTCCAATCGGTTTCCACAACCTGAGCGTAACAAATCCAGACACGTCGGATGAGGTCCTGATGGATGCGTTCGAGGTGCTCGCAGCGATTATTCCACCACCGATGCCGGGCAACCTTGTGCCGGCGACGGTATGTATTGGCGCAGAATATGAGCAGCTCACGTTGTGGGGAGACTACTTCCAGCCGGGCATCGAAGTCACGATCGAGGACGGCGGATTGCCTGCAACGGAAATTTACGATGTATTCACGACATTCATTGACAGCTCCACGATTGAAATAACATTGTCGGTTACTGCTGATGCAATAGAAGGCTATTATGACCTCCGGGTTGAGAATCCTGACGGTCAGTACGCTTACGGACCGGTGTTGCACGTCGAGGACTGCGGAATAATCGTACCCGGAGAAGGTATCCTCGAGTGGCTGGAGGCCAGCCTTGATATTTATGTAGATTTCACCGGAATGCCCGGCGACAGTATCGTCGAATCGGTATTCGGAACCATCATGAATACCGGTGATGGCGGTTTTGAGGATGTAATGATCAACATTACAGACCTAGTATCGCCGGATGGGCTTGCGATTACCCAGGAGATGGTCGAAGTCTGGCCGCCAATTATCGGTGCGCTTGATGTGCTTGGCGAAACTCAGGTCGAAATCAGGTTCGTAGTCCCTGTTGACGATGAACTCGTAATGTCGGGTGGTGGAGTGTTTACTGGTGACGTAATCGCGCAGGATCTGGATACCGGTGAATATGCTCTGCTTCCGATTAGATTCACGATCGTGACTGAAGCGACCCGTGAGATTGAAATAGATCCTTTATGCCTGCAGGTCGACCTGTTCGGTCCGGGTGTTCCCGCAGAATTTGTTCCCGACCTGTTCAACGTGCCCCTTGACGGCTTCCCGCAGGAAATCACGGACATGCTGGGTGGCTGCGTCGATGAATTCCCATTTTTTCAATGGGCTGCGTACGCTTACGGGTGTCCGGGATACATGGAAACATGGGTGCCTAACTTCACATTGTCGGTCTACCCGATGTACCCGGGTCAGTCACCAGAAGAGGTGACCTCGAATCAGCCGGTATGGCGTTCGGGATACCTCACCGATGAATTTATACAGTACCCGATGTATGCGGAACCGCTTGCCGGGTTCTACATGTGGCAGATTGAGGTAGAAGCGGTGCCGATTCCGGGCCTCGCGGTCCAGATCATGCAGCAGGATGTTGTATTCAGCGATATATGGGCCTTCTGTGTCGAAGGTGATATGACCGGACCACCACCGGTAGAGCCGCTTGAGGGTGAGATCTGGTGGTACCCGATGAACAAGGTGGTCGGTGGATGCGGGATGGTTCCCGAAACACTGGTCCTTTCCAATGAAATAGTCGACAACATCTCGGCTGACACGGAAATGACACTATGGGTCGAGGACGAGTACGGTGACACCCTGATGCTTGAGCTTGACATCGCACTGGTCCAGTTCAGCATGTGGGAACCGATCCTCGACCTTGGTGGAGCAGGCATTACATTCGGAATCAATGTCACTCCCAACGGATTCATAGGCGAGGGCATGGGTCCTGAGGACCTCGATGTCCAGATCTACAACGGCGGGATACTTCTCGGGACTTTGCAGCTCGATTCGGACAGCAATGGACAGCTCTTTATCGGGGCAGACGTCGGTGGAACGACTTCAATATGTTCGTTCCTTATTCTTTTCCCGTGGGAACAGCACCCGTGCTGGGAGGTCTGGCTCGATTGGTGGGGCTATTACATGCAGCTCGAGGAGCTGAACTGCGACGACGCTGAGGAAGCGAAGGATGCAGCGTTACAGGCACTGAATGAAGCCCGTGAAGCGTACGATGCAGCCGATGACGCCTACTGGGAAGCGCTTAATGAATATGGAGATGCATGTATTGCAGAAGAAAATGCTCTGTCTGATCTTGCGGATGCCATCGGTGCGTGCGAGGACTTCTTCTCAGGCCATATGTTCTCAAATTACATAAGTTTCTCCAATCCCGGTCCCGGATGGTCCTACATGGAATCGTTCGGCGGCGAGGTGGGTATCTGGTTCCAGGGCGATCAGGGTGCTGAACTACTGAATGACTTCATCGAGCAGTACTCGGAGGAATACGAAGCGTTATGGGACGCTCTGGGAGAAGCACGTGAGGCAAGCGAGGCCGCAGCAGAGGCGGCCAGCGAGGCGATGGAAGCAGTGAACGCTGCGCGGGATGCCATGGATGTGGCTGGTGAAGCAATAATTGCAGCGTTAGATGCCTATAACGCTGCGTTGGCGGCTCTCATTGAATGCCTTGGACAGGCTGGGGAGCTGCAGGCCGCGATGGACTTCCTTGAATGGTGGTATCCGGAATGCTTCGATAAACGCTCGGATGGCACTACTGGAACCGGGCTGGGAACTCCCGGACATGAGGAGGGTCCGCAGCAGCCTCCAATCGGTGAAAGCTGGCCCGGAACCGAGCCGAATGATCCCGGGTCGGGTCCCGGAACCGGCGAGGGAATCGGAACAGGCATTGGAACCGGTGGTAACGACTGCGACTGCGGTGACTGCGACGATGAGTGGGCCGATCTCAAGGAAGCCCGTGAGAAACTCAGGCAGCTCGAACAGGACCTTGTTAATCTTCGGAATGCCATCGACCAGATGAGAACCGATCTGAACGATGCTCGTGATCTGTTGCAGGTCGAAAAGGATCGTTTACAGGATGCCTCCAATGACCATCGGGACGCTAAGAACAAACTCGATACCTTCATGCAGAATCACGTTTTCTCCGATTATGTCGGGGGAACACCTGCAAGTGGCCCGAACTACATCAGGTACAAGGGCGTAGATATTTACTTCAGCGATTACAACACGTTCTGGAACATCTTCCAGTTGATAAAGCCCTGGATTAATGAACTGGCACAGGAAGTTGAGGACGCGAAGAACGAGAAGGAGGCCATCGAGGCTGATGTAACAGCTCTTGAACTATTTATCGCCGGGCTGGAGGCGGACCTGCGTCTCGCCGAGGGCGATGCAATAATCTTACGGCTTGATATATTAATTGCTGAGATTGATGTCAAACTGGCACAGGCTATATACGACGCCTGCGTAGAAGAGGTGCAGGAATGCCTGAGGGCAAGAGGATGTCCACCGTACGTACCTCCACATCTGACAGATCCTGAGGGTCAACCCGACCAGCCGGGTGGCGTCGATGAAGGTGCGAGTGAACCCGGTGGAGCAACACCGGGTGGAGAAGGCACCGGTGGTGATGAGGGTACTCCTGCGGGTGGCGGAGCAGGCGGACCGGGTGACTTGCCGCCGGGGCAGGGTACCGGTCCCGGAGAAGGCACTGATGATTGCCCGTGCGGGGACTGCGAGGACGAATTCGAAGCGTGGAAAGATGCACTCCGATTCTGGCGCGAGACGGAAACCGCACTCGACGAAGCGGGTGAAGCATATGATGAAGCGTTAGAAAATCTGGAAATTCGACGGTCCATCGTGGAAGCGTCCAGGGCGAGAATTGAAGAGTACAGGGATGCTATAGCTCAACTGGATACGAGCGATCCCGAGCAGGCGGCTGAGTTAGCCAGGCTGGCACTGGAGATATCGGACGAGGCTTTATACCTGGTGATACAGGAGGGAATTCTGGCAGGTGCAGAAGCGGCCGTGACCACTGCAGAAGCGAATCTGACTGCAGCAGAACAACTGGAAATGATGGCCCTGATAGTAGCCAACGACGCCGGCATGGCGTATTTCAAGTGCATTCAACGTCTGCGGGAGTGTGAACGCGAGAACGACTGCGTACCGTCGACACTGCCTCACGAACGCGAGGGGGACCCGGATCCCGGTCCGGGCGGAGGCGCTCAACCGGGTCTGGAAGGCACGGAGGCTCTGCCACCCGGTTTCTTCGGACCTGGCAGCGAGCCTTTCGGCGGTGAAATACCGGGTCCGGGAGAACTTCCCACAAATCCCGGTGGAATGGACCCGCATCCGCCCCCGTTTGACTGGCCCGAATGGTTGTGTCCATGCGACACATGTGAGGACGAACTGGCGACACTGCAACGTACTGAAGCTGCCATGTATGCCGCCTGGGCTGACTGGGAGGATGAACTGGACGCCTTAAATGAGGCGTATGAGGAATACATGGAAATCATGGGTGAATACGAAGAAGCACTGGCTGCCCGTGATGCCGCCCGGGAAACGGTGGATGAACTCCAGGACAAGCTGGACAACTTTGTCGATAACCACGTTTTCGTGGACGGTGTCGGTGGTGATCCATCGGATGGACCCAACTCCATCACCTATCACGGAGTAACGATTTATTTCTCGGACTATGACATGTTCATGAATGTTTTCAGGATGATCAGGGGAGGCATAGAGCGTCTAGCCCAGCGTCTGGCCGAAGCACAAGCTGCACTCGAAACCGCGGAGCAGAGGCTGGGAGCTGCATCAACGGCATATGCCGCGTCAGAACTGCCGTCGGCCGTTTACGAGAACGCTGCATGGGAGAATTTCATGCAACGTTGGACGGCCTGGATGGATGCGCTCGATGCGTATCTTGATTGCATTCAGGAGCGCAAGCAGTGTATCGAGGATCACCCGGATCTATGTGCGAACGAACCGCTGGAACCGGGTGGTGAATCGGGATACGTGCCCGAAGACGACGCTGATGACGAGGAGGACAGTGCATTCGATCCCGACGACTGGATTGAGGAACTTGGCAGATTCCTGGACAGCCTCAGGGAGCGAAAGGATGAAGCCGAGGAAGGACTCGGGGATGCCCGGGACGGACTCGATGAGGCCGGGCAAAGCAAGGAAGATGCCGTGGAAACCGAAATTGTCGAGCTCGATCTTGTCGGTGACATGTTGCCGATCCTTGAGAGTTTCTACGAACTGAAGAATGACCTGCTGCCATCCATGCCCGACAGTTCGTTCATGCTGCCGTTCTATGATGAAGTGCCTGAAGGATACGGCGTTATCCCGATCGAGGAGTCCGGCTGGTTCTATCCTGAAGGTTACGAGGTCGAAATGCACAGCTGGGTCACGGAGAACGAAGCTGCGATCCTCGAATTACTCTCAACAATGGACGAGGGGATTTTCGATCTCTACGTCGACTTCGGACCGATCATGGACGACTTTGCAGATGCGATGTTCGCGATCGATGAATTTGAGGCTCAGATTGCAGGTTACGAAGCGTTTCTTGCCATGATGGATGACCTGATCGCGTTAATGGATGGAATCGTTGATGACAGGGTAGCTGAGCTCGAGCAGATGGAAGAAGATGGACTGATGGCCATCGAGGAAGTCTGGACTGACTAATCAGGCTAATGCATGTGAAACAAGTGCCGATAAAAACATCAATGACTGTGTATGACGGAAATCATGCACGGTCGTTTCTGCGTGGATATGGAAAAGGGCGGGTAAGAGGATTGGTTGGTTTTAAACCGGGATGACAGACGGGTTAATGACTGCATCCCTGATTATAGTTTTAGAAAAAGACACAGGAGGGGGCTATGCCCTTCTTCGCAGGTGCATTACGAAAACTACTGCTGATTTCCGCAGCCCTGATACTGTTTGTGTCGGCGATGCCGGTGCATTCACAGGACGTGGGACCTGAAACTCCCCTGGAAATCGCAACCGTTCTTAACCCATCGCTTGATCAGCCTGTCGCACCGCTGGACACACTGATCCTGATAAAAATCGATGACTATTACATCGGGCCTGATTATTTCTACCTCATACTGCTCGATGACAAGCCGATCATCGCGAGATGGGATCCGGACGCGCTCACGTTCAGCTACTATCCCGACCGTATGCTTGATATTGGGGAGCACACGATCAAGGTTTTCATGACGATCACCGGTGAGGTTGAACACCAGCTTGTCGCCCATGTTACTTTTACAGTGGGCACGGGTGGCGCAACCGCGGTACCGTCGGGGGACGGCACACTGTTTGATCTTAGTGCACCCACCGAGCCACCCCCATCTTCACCTGTGACTTCCAGCTCATCGCAGGATTCATTCACCTTGAATGGAAGGGCGACGATCGATGCAAGGTCGGTCGATTTCGACGGGCTTGGTGGACGTCTCAGGCAGGAGCCGGAGAGCACATCGATCTTCGATCTCAACGGACGTGGAAACTCAGGTGACACTGATTTCGATTTCCGCTTCTACCTTACCACCGATGAATCCAGGTACATGCAGCCAAGGAACCGCTACCGGTTCAACATCGATCGGGAGGATTACGGATTCTCGGTCGGCGACACCAACCCAAGATTCGATCCACTGATAATTGATGGGCTCAGGGTCAGGGGAGCCTCAGGATGGGGTTCGTTCGGACCGTTCACGGTCAGGGTTGTCGAGGGTGAAGCAAGGCGCTCTACCGAGACCAAAATCGATGAGAATGGTTTAATGCAGCGCAGGGGGGTAGGGGAGCAGCGTCTCTGGGCGGCACGTCTGGGCCTCTGGGAGGACGAGGATTTCTCGCTTGGGATTAATTACCTGAGCGGTGAAGAGGAAGCGTCCGACACGGGCATTTCAGGCTTCCCCGGTGAAAACACGGTGATCGCTACGGATTTCTTCTGGCAGTTCAATGATGACGCGTACCTCCAGGGAACATGGGCTACCGCGGATTACGATTTTGAAGATCCCGATCTTGTGGATATCGACGGCGCTGAAGCGATGGAGTTAATCGCGTCGTATGCAATCGGGGGACACACACTCAAGCTGAAATACCAGTTGATCGATCCCGGTTTCAGGTCGCTTGGACGTCTTTCACTCCAACGCGACAGGGAGACATGGGGCTTTGAGGATACAGTAACCCTTTTTAACCGTTCCCTTACCGGTCGGCTGTTCATAGAGAGGTTCCATAACAACATTGACGGCAGTCTGCCGATCACAACAACGTCAACCCGCTTCGGCGGTCAGCTGCGTTACCGTTTCTCGCTTGGTGGACCGACACTGACCTTCGGACTCACACGGCAGAACCGTACCAATGATGTAGATTGGGGTGAAACAGGCAACATCAATGATTCGATCACGATGATCAACCTGGGTGTCCTGCAGTCATTCGATTTACTCGGAGCGAGTAATACCCTGAGGGTCGACTGGCGTACGACCGACAGATCGAACGCTGTCACACCGGAAAACAGCTCAACCCAGGACAGCCTTACGGTAAGGCTTACATCACGCTGGACCCGTGGTTTCCAGCTCGACATGATGTACGGCAATACTGACAGTGAATACCCGGGTCGTGCCAGGTGGACGGATGTCGGAAGGTACTCGGTCAGGCTCGGCTATACGATACCGTCGAGGACAGTGAACCTCTGGACCAGCTGGGAGGGCGTCAGGTCCGATGGTACCCAGGCAACATACGATTCAGCGAGAGATACAATCGAGTTCGGAATGCGATGGATGCTGTCAGACGAGCTTTCGCTTGAAGCGTCGGGTAAATTCGTCGATTTCGACGATCAAATGGATAACGCGAATGACTTCGAGGAACACTCATTCAGGATCATGGTGATACAGCTACTGAACTAAGAAAAAAGAAAATTAAAAACAAATAAAAGGGACTGCCTGCTTATCAGACAGTCCCTTTTTTATTCTATTTGTTACTTTTACAGCTACTTCTGACTCCAGAGACCTATGAAAACACCGCTTGGGTCCAGAAATTCAGCGGTGTAGCCCCATTCCTCGGTAATGATGGTCTTTGGCTGACGAATTGTACCGCCGGCCTCGACTACCTTTGCCAGAGTGCCCTCCATGTCCTCTACCGTAATATAAACAGTGGTGTTGTTTGGGAGTTCCCCGCTCCTGACAGCAATCCCACCGTTCGGACTGCTGCCCGTTTCGATCAGGGCATAATTAAACTCAGGCATTAACTTTATATCCCAGCCGAAGAGTTCCCTGTAAAAATTAACAGCGGTCTCGAAGTCGGACGAGTTGATTTCAAAATGTTCCATTGGATTCGGCATTAGTTCATCTCCATTGATCAGGTCTTGCACCAGACACCGATTACATTGTTGTCCTTGTCGGCGAACATACCGTAGTAACCATGCTCCTCGCTGATCTGCTTCTTCTCCTGAATGATATGCGCTCCGAGCTCCTTTGCTTTCACAAGGGTAGCGTCGATGTCTTCAACTCCGACATATATAGCGACGTAGGGCTTCATCTCGCCTTCGGCCTGCATTATTCCCCCGCCGGGCTCACCACCGGTGGAAATCATTCCGTACTTCATCTCCGGGATCGACGTGATGTCCCAGTCGAAAACCTGCTTGTAGAACTCGATTCCTTTCTCCATGTCATTGACACAGATTTCCCAGTGTGCAATAGGATTTGGCATTGCTTTCTCCTTCTCTCCTTCAACGGAGACCGGTTGATTTGTAGGTATTTCGGCACAAGGCAACCGGTTTGACGGCGGAATACTACAACAAATGTTTAGTATTGTCAAGCGGTTATTTATTGGGCTCCCAGATCCCGATTTTATTACCTTCAGGATCGGCAAACCACGCATACCAGCCGTGTACGTCGTCAATGAGGGTCCTTTCCCTGAGAATTGTCCCGCCAGCCTGTACTGCCTTTTCAAGCGTTTCCTCGATGTTCTCAATCTTCAGGTATGCAGTAACCCAAGGCTGCATTCCTTCATCCATGGGATACAGACCGAGTCCTTCCGGAGCGTTACCGATTCCCGAGACCCCGTAACCTTCGAGTTCAATCGAAAACTCCCACCCGAAGAGCTTCGAGTAGAAATCAATCGCGGTATTTACATCGCGTACGCCGATTTCAAAGTGGCTGACAGGATCAGGCATGGGATCCACCTAAAAAGAATGAAGTGCGGAAAATGATTCCACACTTCAGTATATATTGCAAATATCAGGAGCAGGCTGTTGTCACATGGGTTCGTTCAAAGGATCGATCACGGAATCGGATTCATGTTCCTCGAGACGCTCGGGTTCTATATCGTCCTCAACCGACGGATCGAGTTCGATTGCATCGATATATGCAGCCCTCGCCTCATCCAATCGATCCGCGATCCAGTAAGCATCGCCAAGCACCATTCTTAGTGCCGCTGATTCCTCATCGAAGGTAATCGCTGTCTGGACCGACTCGATTGCCTGGTCGAAAGCTCGATTGCGCATATGGACCTGTGCAAGCGCGACATACGTGTTTGCGGATTCCGGCTGCAACGTAACAGCATGCATCGCCGCGTTGAACGCTTCATCGTATAGTTCCTGTGACAAATATATTTCTGAGAGCTTGAGGGCGATACCGGTAAGGCTGGTCTCCTCGGGATAATTAAGGAGTTCCTCCTCGAATTCCGGGATAGCAAGGTCAATATCGCCGTTTTCGTGATACGCGAAACCGAGATTCTGATGGACATACAGCCTCCCGGGATCGGAATCAACCGCACGCCGGGAGTATTCAATTGCTTCTTCGTATCTTTCAAGCCGGCGGTAGATAAATCCCAGGTTGTATAATGCAGTGGTATTATCAGCATCGGTTTCGAGGACCAGGGCGAAGTATTCGATGGCTGTATCCGCGTCCCCGTTCAACAATGCAACGCGTCCGGAGTCCAGCAGGGCCTCGATGGTGCTGTCCTCATCGGGCTGGATGTCCTCAGCGACCTGGATTTCACCAATGTCCTGAATTCCTTCCGAGCCACCACCCGATAACTGTCCACCATCACCGCCCGACACCGCCGGAATTGAGTCGAAGGCCCACGGACGGACCGCCTGATCGTCGCCGGACCTCATTTCACGCGTACAACCGTACGCCATGAGCGATGCCAGCACTACCAGGATAACTGCCGTATATCTCATTTTCATGGCTGATTCACTTCATTCCGCAGGACGTGACGGCCTGCCTTAATCAATCTTAATCACGGTATTAATATCACTCATACCGGGACGCCTTTACCGTTGACAGGTTACAGGATAGCAGTTTTTTAACGCGGAGTGTAAGACCGATCAGGACTGAGCGATGTTCACGTCCTCGATTGACGTCCAGAATTCATCGATCCAGTCTTATGGGATGGCATAAAAAAACACGGTAGAGATGTATCGGGAATTGAGAGATGCATCTCTACCGTGATGGGTTTAGTAGGTTAACCTGTCACCACTGACCGTCAAGAGCTGCATACTCGAAATCCATGATGTACGTGTCCTGCCCGATATATGACATTGGATTACTATCCTTTGGATTGTAAATGCCAAGGTTGCACAGTATCGGCCATATGCCCGGTACGCCGTTCTCAATCAAAGGATACAGGCAGATATAATCTGCAGTAACCATATATTCATCGGGTTCACCGTTTGGGTGATTGTAAGCTACGTAACCCGAGCTACACTCGTAACCAAGATCAGCCGCTGTTGCCTTCCAGTAGTCGTTTCCAATACTCCAAGTCTTAATATGCCATTGTACGCTCTCATCGATCACCTCATCAGGGGCGTCAGGATCGAGCGGTGCATCCTGGGTGACATAAAACTCGTACGGCAGCGGAGAGTTTGCCTCGGGCGGAAAATCGACTGCTGGATCGACAACAGGGATGTTGTCAGCTGGATACCAGTGTGCGTAAATTGCGTAACTCGCTTCGATTGGACCCGATTCAGGCGGCCTGATTACATATGTGTGAGTGACTGTTTTACCGACCTCGAACATGTGACGTATTTCTGTAGAATGATAACGAATGAACCCGCTTAGAGTGCTGAGATTCTCACCGGATGCAATTTTCCCGGGATAGTAGCGGAAAATGGGAAGGTCTTCTGGCTTGTGTTCCTGGTACCACCCATAATCCCAGGCAATTGGACCCTCTTCCGAACTCCAGGCAACCGTCCAGCCGTCAGGATTCATTAATTCCGCATCTCCGTACTCATGGTTAGCTATCCGGACTTTCCACCATTCTTCACCTATAGGATCAAGAAAATCAATCAAATTCCTGATATTATCGTCAGGGTAGGTCTGCGAAGCAGGAAACATGATTATACCGCGGACATCGAATCCCGTATACCGCCTGTCATAGTACGGATGCCTGATGGAGATATCGACCGAGACATCGCCATTGATCAGGACATGAATGTTGCTGAGTGTGACGCAGTTAGTGCACGGACTGACTTCAAGGAGCTTCACCACATTCATATGGTAACCCCACATCTCACCATTTGCTTCACGTATGGGGACAACCTCGCCGTAACTACCATCTCTTGCTATCTCGAAGTTGTAATGGCCCCACGAATAATAACCACCCCAGTCCTTTGCAGTGTTGAGTGTCAGTCCACCCGGATCAGTACACGGCATTGTTACCGGCTCGACTCCCTGACAGCCGATTAGTGTAATCTACATTAAAGCAAGTAATATCTGCATTAATTTCATGGTGCCCTCCTCATTTATTGAGTAATTGTCCCTTCACCAAGCCATACTTCCGATGGATCGAAAGGACCGCCGTTTATCCATCCCAGGCCAAACCCCTGGTCTTCAACCAGCATTAATGGCTCAAAATATCTGAGACAAAGTGTTGGACCTGTGGCGGGATGGTCAAATGACCAGAATGGGTAATCTCCACCAGGATTCCAGTCGCCTTCTGGCTCCAATGAGGGTATACCGACATTTCCCAAGTTGTCCACCTGGTATTTCCATGTGGCAACGTACGTGTCAGGTTCTCCTGTCATACCGACTGAAGCCTGCATTGCCACACCATACCACTGATAATCTGCAAGCAGATCGTTCATCTGGTGGAGTGCCACCTCTGGAACCCAGGCCTCAATGAAGTCTGACGCTCCATCGTGACCGGCATCACCACGCAGAAGAAAATCATTCATAATGTCCGGAGTAATCCGGCAATGGACGCTTGTATCATAAGTGTAGATTTCCTGACCGACTCTTCTGACATCCATACTACTGTAGCATATCACAGCCTGCAGATTTGCGTTGATGCCGCTCCTGCTGGAGGGAGCGGGGATGTCCACGGACGGTAAAATATCCCAGATTTCATATATATGAGGACCTATTATGAAGTTCTCGGAATACGTTAACTGCATGGATACTATCGATCCGGGATTGAGTGGATCTGCTGTTGCGTGCCAGACCTGGAAATTTTGCAGATGTGGATCCCACTCCGACCAGACCGCGACAGCGGTATTCCTTTCAGCAAAAGGAGCGGTATAAGTGGTATTTATCCTTCCGACATCGATCTTCGGGAATCCCTTTTCTGCACCAGGGGGGCCGGATGGTACGGGATACTCAACCTGATTCCAGAAAACCGGTCCTTCAGGATGAATTACACCCTGTACAACCATGATCTGATAGAAGGTATTTTCAGGCTCATCGGTTTTGGTATAAACCACGAACATCGAGCCGTTTACAGCGTCGACTGCAAGGTCGGGCTGTATCTCATCATCGATCAGACCACCTGCCGTGAGAATCGGTGTCACGGGATAATCGGTTACATCATTCCAATCGATCCCGGTCTCGTAGACAGGGACATGAAAGTACTTGTAAAAAAGTTCCCAATCACCTTCTACTGGAAAAATCAAGCCCGTAAACTGCGCCCAGACTACGTGAATACCGAGATGCCCGACATCTGCTCCATTCTCGCGATAATAAGTGACCTCAACGGATGGATGTCTGCAGAAATATTGCCCCGGTGGATATACGCCTTCCGCCTGAATGTTACATTGTAGATCAGGAGGTATTGTGCCTTCCAGATCGAAGACGATCAGTCTTATGACTGCGTCTTCAGCCGGTTGACTCATGTTCGCCTTGACGAAAGCGGTAGCCAGAGGCTATACAGGAGTCAAGTTGTATACGTCTGAGACAGCTAAATCACCTGACTTTTCCGGATCATGATGTTGGACCCATATACTGGATGCGCTGTCGATGCTGTAGCCCATCGTGGACCATAACCCAAAGGGATAAATAGCTTGAACTGTACGGTTAATACCGGGAGTGACGGGAGAGTTGGTGTCAGATTGACATCCTGCCATTACTAGAGAGAGATAGTACTAAGAAAATAAGGGTTTTCGATGCGATCCGTAACGGTGGTTGAAAACACGAACTCATGACAATCCTCCTAAGATGTCTACAGGACCGGCACACCTCATGGCTCCTGCACGAAAATATGAGTTATTGCTTATAAGTACACTTATAACATACCGCATATATTGTGTCAATAATTCGTGAATTTCAGTTTATTATCTGTACGTCCTCGATTGACACCCAGAACTCCTCGATCCATTCGTACGGCTCCATCTGGTCGGGGATCGACATGACGAATTCGTACGTGTTCTCACCGACGACAAAAGTTACTGTGTAAGTGTGCCACAACGTCGCGTTCGGACTCATCCCGTGCGTGTTCTCGTACAGTCGGGTCGTGGCTTCGACACCTGTTAATGAGGGCCAGTCGAGTATCCTTCGGCTGTCCTGGCGCAGGTCGAGTTTCTGCGGATCGAGTGCCCAGAGTCCCTGGGGTACCGGGTACTGCGAGGTCAGTGGACTAACCGATGGATCGAAAATTCCCTCAACGCCCTTGAATCTCCAGGTCCGGTAGCGGAGGTCCCGTCCGATCGCACCCTCGCCGATGTCGGTCACGG
Organism: Planctomycetota bacterium; assembly: GCA_030614715.1. Lineage (GTDB taxonomy): Bacteria > JAJVIF01 > JAJVIF01 > JAPKYR01 > JAPKYR01 > JAUWTM01. The sequence goes on along the minus strand of JAUWTM010000058.1, from coordinate 2,517 downwards.
TGACGGGTGGGAATACCCACGTTTCATCGGTCCGACCCTTCTGGATGCGCGTCCAGGTGGACCAGTCGGTACCGATGACCTCCCCCTCCCAGCCGTCTGCAAGCATGATGGCAACACCCTGATCGGGGAAGGAGATTTCACGTCCGGGCGCCGGCGGCCCGCCCCCGGGACAGGCGACGAGGATCGGTAAAATCGCGATGAGCAGGAATGTAGTTATTCGTTTGATTGTTGATTGCATGATACCCCCTGACAGTCTGTCAGTCGGTGTTGTCAGTATCGATCGACACATTCTCGATGGATGCCCAGAATATGTCTATGTAATTCTGATCGATCTCTGATGAGGGTATCAGCATAACAAATTCATAGGCGTTCGGGCCATAATTGAACGTGACAACGTACGAATGCCAGATTGCGGAGACATCACCCATCCCCCTGACATGTTCGTACATCCTGACAGTCGCATCCGTCCCGGACAGACCCGGCCAGGGCAGTGGAACTGTCTGGCTGTACAGGATCTGGAACTTGGTCGGGTCCATCGACCATAAACCTGCAGGGACGGGGAAATCGGGCGATGACGGGCTGATGTCCACATCAAACGTGCCCTCAACTCCCTTAAATCTCCACCTGATAAAATTCCTAGTGTTCTCAACCTCCGATACCGGGATATTACGTGCGGTGATCGGAGGGAATACCCACATGAAATCCTCCCGTCCCTTCAGAATCCTTTTCCATGCAAGCCAGTCTGTCTCTACGACTTCACCCTCCCATCCATTCGCGAGTGTAACAGTCACTCCCTGGTTTACACATTCAATAATCCTTCCGGGACTGGGTTTCCTGGCACACGAAGTTACCATCAGTAAGACGGTACATATAACTAAAAACATTAACCAACGGGAAGCTCTCATAACGTCCTCCATGATGCAGACCATGCATTAATGTGACGGATGTAATGTCCCGGTAGTTGCATCGGGATCTGGAGTGGGTGGGTATGGAAAAATAAATTTAACCATGGTTAATATTTACCCTGGAGTGTGGTATATAAATAGTATGATCAAACTTCTAAGGTCGTGGTTTCGATGAATATAAGCATCAAGTATTTTCTGATACTCGCTCTGGGAGCTGTTTTACTGATAACATTGTCATCCTGCCAGCACTGTTCTAAGCTCGGATCAAAAGTATCACAAAATGGAGAAAATTCTGTGTATAACGAACTGACACCGGAAGAAGAGGCAGTTATAATTAACAAGGGAACCGAGAGGCCGTTTACAGGGGAATTCCTGCACAATGAAGAAGAGGGCGTTTACACATGCAGACAGTGTGGGGCGGAGCTTTACAGATCCTCCGACAAATTCGACTCTCAATGCGGATGGCCCAGTTTCGATGATGAAATTCCGGGCGCGGTTGAGAGAACCCCGGACGCGGATGGGATACGGACAGAAATCACATGCGCGAACTGTTCAGGACACCTGGGGCATGTGTTTCTCGGTGAAGGCATGACACCCAATAATACCCGCCACTGCGTGAACTCAATATCGCTCGATTTTGTACCCGCTGGTGAAGAGTCCTCAGCAGTACCGGGGGATGAAAATTCCGAAAGGGCAATTTTCGCATCGGGATGTTTCTGGGGTACCGAGTATCATTTCAGTAATGCAGACGGAGTGACGTCAACAACCGTGGGTTTCACCGGCGGTAGTGTTGAGAACCCGTCATACAGGGACGTATGCACCGGCACCACGGGACATGCCGAGGCGGTCGAGGTAATTTTCGATCCTGCGATAACATCATTCGAAGAGCTCGCGAAACTATACTTCGAAACTCACGATTTCACGCAGGTTGACCGTCAGGGACCCGATGTCGGCAACCAATATCGCTCGGAGATTTTTTACGTGAACGATGAGCAGAGAATCACTGCTGAACGGCTTATTGAAGTCCTGGAAGATATGGGCAACGACGTCGCGACGAGGCTTACGGAAGCAGGTGAATTTTATCCCGCGGAAGAATATCATCAGGACTATTATGCAAAAAACGGTAATTCACCGTACTGCCACACGTACAGGCAGATTTTCGATGATTAGGGCAGGGGAATACCGGCTAATAGGATATGTATAAGTTGATTGGTGGAGTAGGGGACCATTATCCCATCGGGGATTGGCACGTTGTTGACCCTCAGCAGATTTGGGGTGAGGTCCTCAAGCATTTATCTTGACCAAACTGTCATAGTGCCGTATATTTGCACTCTGATAAGAATAGGCTGGGAGTGTCGACAATAGCGATGTCAAAATAGATTACTTGAGCATCGAAGCCAGGTGTGCTCGACGACCAGGAGGATTAGCAAATGGCTGAATTTCTGAACACAAGTGCAACTACTTACCGTCTTGAACAATTAATCAAGGATGCTAACGAGCGGGTGATAATCATCAGCCCATATTTACGGTTTAACGACAGGATCAAGGAATTACTTGCTGATAAAGACCGTCTGAAAATAGACGTGCGCATTGTATATGGCAAGAGTGAACT
>JAUWTM010000199.1 GCA_030614715.1 Planctomycetota bacterium | reverse complement strand
CCAATACCTGGGCGCGGGCACCTCTGGCCCGCGGGCGCGGCGTTGCCCCATCGGCCAAATAATAACAAGATAAAAAACCACGCGCCTGGGGGAGGCGCTTCAATGTTTTTATGCTTCGAAGCTTGACAAGGAGGCTGCAACTATAAGAAACAAATCGCCCCAATAAGGTTCAACTACTCTCCCGTGTACTGCAACACCGACGCCCGTGGACCATCCATTAACACGTGCAGACGGAGATTTTCAAAATCAGCGTCCATATGGGTCGGCGTGTACGGCACTGCGTCGGTATCGTAAACAGATATCACGAAATTACCGGTGAAAGTATAAACCTCGATGGTTTTCACCTCAGTCAGAATGCAGATCCAGTTTTCGTCTTCCTCGCCTGCATCACCGACCGGAAGAACCACAATATCGAGTGGTGACCCGGCAAATCCGGACAGTGTATCGACTGGTACCAGTTCCCCTCCCGGGTTGGAGAGGAAATCCAGCGTATACAATTCGACCTCGTTCGTCGGATTACCCTCGCTGACCGCGATAAACAGGCTGCCGTCACCACCGCCGTCCCAGACCGCGACCCCGTTCACGTCGTCACTTTCGACCTTGCCATCGCCCGAGCCCTCACCGACACCTCCGAGCAGCGTGTCGTAGTCCGAACCGCCATCGTCGTACGGAGGCTCGTAACGGACCAGGCTGACGTACGGGTAAAATCCGGGGTACATACCATCCCTGGGAGCCCATAGCGCATAGCCGTACTTGTCGCTGTTCACACCGCACGTCACATCGACCGGTTGAAGTATTGCGTCAAGCTCGGGAGTGTCGAGGTTATCGGCTGTGAGGTTGAAATCGACTACCTGCAATGTCTCCATGTCGAGTATCTGCACTGTGTTCCTGAACAGGATATCGGGGTCCGTGCTGTCGTCCCAGGTATCGGTGTCCAGGTTGGTCTGCAGGATGGAATAAAGGTCGATACTGGACGGGTAGACCGGGTCGGTTGACGCGATTCGCGATACCGGTTCGATCGGGAAGTTCGGGTCGCTTCCCGTCGTGTCAACGAGTGTCAGGTACAGCAATGACAGCGAATAATCGGTGTCCCAGTGGTAGATCTGCGTATCCGATGAGTAAACGAGCGTTGTCGATGTGCCGCCGGGCTTGCCTGTCACCGCAAGGTCCATCTCACCCGAGGGTGCTCCGTCTCCAGTAAGTTCCGTCGGACCGCTCAGAAGCTCGAAAAGGGTCGACGGTATCGGTGGGTCGGTCACCTCGGCAGTCAGGTAGTTATACGTAAGGTAATCCGATCCCTCGCTCTTCGCAGCGATCAACAGATCGGTGGTTCCCGGCGTCAACCCGTACGCTGCATAGCTGTAAACCTGGTAAACGCCCTCACCGATATCCTGCATCTGGGTGTATGCACTTCCGCTCAACGCTGACAGGTCCATCACGACATACTCTATGTCGTCCTGCCAGTCCTGGACCTCGACCGTGAAATTCACAGCATTCGACGCATCGCTGTAAAGAGGCCCGGTTGCCTGCGGATTTGCCAGTCTGACTATCTCCGATTGATTCTCCGGCCATGATGCCGCTACAACGTAAAGGAGATCGGTAAATTTCTCGCCATCCTCCCGACGGAACGATATCATCTGTGAATGCACCTCTCCGGGACCCCATTCGTTGTTGGGATTACCGGTGGTGTAAATCTTGTATGGATTGTGAGTCGACTGATCAGCGTCTATATCGTAAAGGTCCGTGTAACTGTCCGGTGAATGCACATCGGGACAGTCCACTCCGGGAAAAATCCCCATCACATCGTAACCGGACAGCACAGTCGGGTTTGTCAGCTCTATCAGGAGCGTCCAGACCTCACCATCGATGTCCTCTATCGAGATATCGAGGCAGTTGGAGCACTTGGGAGGAAGAAGCAATCCGGCTACATCAAAATGATTAGCACCGGACCTCAGCGGGAGGGCTTCAACCGATGCGGGTGCTTCATCGGTCGCGTTTGTGCAGTGAATTACCCACGTACCCCACTGGTTGACGTCTGTCGTGGGATTCTCAACCGTCAGCGGCCTGACTGACTCAGGCTCCTCGGGAATTACTGGTGCGGAATTTCCTTCTCCACAACCTGAGATAATCATGGAGAGTATGATCAGCCCGACTGCGATGCCGATCGTACGTTGAACATGTAGCATTTCATCGCCTCCCGCGATTTCCCGCCCGAGCGGTATTGAAGCTGCTTCATTAATAGTTTCTGAAATTCAGGGTTCCTGGGGGTTAATGGCATTTAAAGCGACTGTATCCCGAACATTATTATTAAGAAAAAGGCAACCATTCGGCTGCCTGTGTACCTGCGGTCCTGAATGGATCTTTATTCTATTCGTTGCTGATTTCCTCGACAGCGACAAGTCCTTCAGCCTCGATCATCTGCGTGAACACGTCGACCACTGTCGGATTGAACTGGGTTCCTGCGTTATCCTTCAGTTCATTAAGTGCGTCTTCGAGATCCAGCTCTTTACGGTAAATACGCCGTGACGTCATCGCGTCCCACGCGTCCGCTACCTGGATAATGGCACCCTCGAGGCTGATCTCATCGGCCTCCAGGCCCTTCGGGTAACCCTTGCCGTCGAATCGCTCGTGGTGCTGCACAAGAATTTCATTCTCCTCCTTGAGGAAAGTCAGACCGTACATGATCGATTCTGAGATCTCGGGGTGCTTCTTCACATGGTCGTATTCGTCGGTTGTGAGCTTGGACGGCTTGTTCAGTACGTTCTCGCGAATCCCGATTTTCCCGATATCGTGAAGTAGTGCCGCGGAATACAGGACCTTGAGACGTAAGGTTCCAAGTCCGAAGCGCTTACCGACCCGCTCAGCGTACTCAGCCACACGCTCCGAGTGACCGCGCGTGTACGGATCCTTTGCCTCGAGCGCCCTTACAAGTGCATGCACTGTGTCAAGGTACGATAGCCTTAATGCTCCTGAAAGCCTGATATTACGAATCGACAAAGCAGTGAGTGACGCCAGGAACTTGATTACCCATACGTCTGTGTCGGTAAAGGTTGTCTTGTGAGCTGGTGCGTCGAGATAGATTACCCCGATTCTCTCAAAATGCCCTTCAGCCTCAACCGCTAACGGTATTGCCATGATGCTGAGAGGACGGGTATTTTTCAGCTCGTGTATCATGTCCAGTTCCGGGAACGCGTTGAGATCCGGGTTTACGATTGGGTAGTTATTCGCAAAAACCCTCTTCGCGACTGTCTCCGCGACCTTGCTGTCGAGGGAAGTCATCTGAGATCTCGCACCTGAACATTCGATCCTGTCGAAAATCCCCTGGTCATCTACCCAGATGAGTATCTGACCTCGTTCCGCTCCCACCAGGCCAATCGCATCCTGCAGCACGTTCTGGAGTGCCACGATCGGAAGATCGGATCCCACCAGGCTATGTGCACGCTCAGCCAGCATGCGCGTGCGGTATGCGAGCAGGTTCAGGTTACTTGCATTTTCGCGTATCGACTCGGTTTCCCTGCGGATCATGTCATCATCAGCCTCTTCGATCAGCCGGTCGCATGCTTCGACTATACGGTCGAATGCCGATGTGTCCTTGTCTCCGACTATTCCGCCGGGTGTGGTCTTTGTTGGTCCTGTGTCCATAAGTCGCCTTGGCATAAGCTCTGCCTCCTACCGGATGAGAAACGCCAGGGACAACCATTGATGATTATTGTGCTGGTTGTCAGTATAATGTCCGTTCCTGCCGGGATTTTAGGAATAAGGTATATAGCTATGTTGTTTCGATCAGTAATAAAATTGATTGCTTTATTTTTAATCCTATTAACAGTCATACCCGTAAACAACGGTTTACTACTGGCTTTCGCGCAGGACGAGGATTTCCCACCTCCGGAGGATTATTTTTCACATTTTTCCGATACTGACGAACCTGACGGCCTTCCCTGGAACATTTCCATCGTCGCTACTCACTACGGTGGCGGTCACACCAACTGCTGGGGTGGCTACGGGAACCGTCTTTATCCCGACACCGACTATTTCGTCGCGCTGCCAGCTAACACCGACAGCCTTCCAGCCCTCGGGGGAGTACTCGGCTGCCGTGAGTCACGCTGCGGTGTCGCCCAGCCCACCCTGGACGAATTGCTGAACTCCGACCCGGTCGAGGAGCTGGAAAACGGCGATAATTTCGAGTTCTGGCCGGGCGGTGGATCGTCCCTCGGCGAGCAGTACGGATGGGTGATCGAAGGTGACGAGGGTGACGGCTATTTCCGTGTCGTTGAAATCAAACCGTCGGGTCAGGACTGGCCGGTCTTTGAAGCCTACGTCGGTGATGTCGGTCCGTGGTGTATCGACGATCCGTACTGGGAGGAATTCAACCGTCCGAACGCTGAGGATGGCGTCGACACGCGCGGACGTATGACCAACAGGGCAGGGATCGACTGCTCGTGGGCTCTCGCACAGGCTCTCGGATTCGGTGGCATCATGGATGTCGACTGGCGCTGGAAAACTATCGACGGCGCGTACGTGATAGCCCGCAGACCAACCGAATGGCGCTGGTGAATAAGTACTGGTGATTGGTTATTACTTGAGAGTTTCAGGCTTCCACGATAATTTCAATCCGTATTCTTCAGCCAGGGCTTCATAACGCGACCTGATTTCCTCTTCAGTCAGATTTAATCCCTCCGCAGCATTCGAAACCTGGTCTTCTGCGATCTCTTCCTTCGGATCAAGGGGATGCCATGCACTGATTCTTCCCTGTAAGTTGCTAAACTTGTTTGCTAGCTTCGTGTTGATCTCGTCCCCTTGCATCTTTACTAGCGATCTGAGCGCATAACCTCTGGTGAGAGAATAAGAATCATCGAGTAGTTCTTTTAATGCTTCCTTGACCTCAGGTGTATTGTATTTGCAGAGTATTCTGGCTAATCCTACCCTGGTACTACTTCCAGCTGTCTTCAGTATCTGGATAAGTGCTGGAATTATTTCAGGCTCATCAAGCTTACCGATGGGGCTGATTAGTGGATACTGCTGACGTTCATCGCCTGATTTCAACCTGTCTATAAGAAATCCAGGGATCCTTTTGTCATTTGAGAACACTAGGAGATGAGCCAGTGTGGATCGGATGTGCGGTTTAAGATCTTCCTTCACCAGTAATCCCATAATTATATTCACATCGTTGGTCGACGGAATCCAGGGCTCTGCAACATCCTCCTCCTCAGAACTGAAATAGAGCAGTATTGCCGCTGCAGAACTTACTAGTAATAGATCTGCTCTAAGTAAGCCAGCCAGTACATTATATTGTTCTTGACTAAGCTGCCTGTGACCCTCATGAATTCTGGACAATATCAACTGCAGGATTTCGAACGCACTTTTTACTTCTTCATGTTTAACGAAGTCTTCCAGTTGCCTGAAAAGGTTATCTATATCAATACTGTCATCCGATCCAGCATTGATAATTGCACTATAGGCATGCTCTAAAGTTATTCGCTTGAGGGGTTCACTCGATACATCAGACCTGAACAGACTGTCAGTTAGTAAGTCTCTCCATCGCGACTTCTCCAGATCCAGTGCGGCACTGGTCCAGGGGGAGGAGTGTTTGTCCGCTTTTTCGTACATCCCAACATGATAAATAAATTCCTCGATGACAGACTTAGCAGTTTCCTCCGATACTCTAGTCTCTTCAGCCATGCAGAATGCAGCCAGTATCGCCATCGGACGGCTGCCGATCCACGGTGGAGTGTCTTCGGCCGCTTCCACTATCCCTTTTATCAAATCATCAACTTTATCGCTGTCGATCATCGACGTGCAGATCCTGAGCGGCTCTATCCAGTGTCCTATTACATCGTTGTCAGACCATGGAACTGCCCGTTCATGTACTTTTACCCAGCGAAGGAACCTTCTCAACCTTACCGTAACCCCCTCATCGGCCTTGCATCCCGAATAGTTCCCGTTCGCAAGAGCCCTCCCGACAAGGTACTCCTGTATCAGCCTGTGCGAAAATTCATAAGCCAGCGGACGTTTCCGTTTCGTGCTGAACTCACCCTGTATGTTGAATATTTTCGTGCGACGTCTGACTATCCTCAGGAAATCCCGGGGGTCCTGGTCCCTGATCGGAAGCAGGTCCGGACGGTCGTGGGCTATGTGCTCCATAATTCCTAGCAATTGATCTTCTGTCATGCACGGCCAGCCGAGACGCCACGATTCGAACGCGATGTATTCGAGTATTGGCAGCGTGTCGAATCGGTCGATCACACCACTGTCTATGTTCGGTGAATCGATCAGCCCTTCAAGCGCGTAACTGTAGAGCTCCGATCTGTTTTTCGGAACTGTCTTAGATGCGTTTAACGCCAGTGCCAGGAGGGTGAGCATGAATGGGGATGATGTTAGACGTTCGATTCCGTCGGAACTTGAGAGTGCATCGATATTTTCACGTTTCTTCGCGTCCCTGATCTTCTCAGACCACGCGATGTCGTTCCAGCATTCAAGGAATTTCGTTTTCTGTTCAGTGTTCAAAAGTGGCATGGACAGGCACTCGAAGTAATTCTTTACCATGCCGTAAACGCCGTACAGGTCGGATGCTCGTGATGTTGCCACCAGTGGCACGTATGGAAACTTCTGAAAGAAATTCTTCAGGAATACCCACAGCCTGCCTGAAGACCGGTCATCGATCAGTTCATCCAGACCATCCATCAGGACGATCGCTTTCCCCGTCTCAAGCCTGCATTTTAATCCCCACTGCAACGCATTGATTTGATCGGGAGTGAATCTCGATTCCGCTGTCGCGTGTTCCCGAATGTCGTAAAACCAGTTTTCCGTGTTGTTTAAATAACGGCAGTGAATGGGAATCGGGATCAGGTCTGCGTCGGGAAGCATTTCGACTCCCGGGAATTCATCAATGTCTGAGTCTTCCAACTGCCTGAGCAGGAGGCCAGT
>JAUWTM010000184.1 GCA_030614715.1 Planctomycetota bacterium | reverse complement strand
CGCTGCCGAGAGGTCGATAGAACTCCTCCAGCGTCCCGAAATTACACATGACAAGGACTTTCGGGTCGTTTGCACCAAGACCCCGACAGAAGGAGTTGGTATTGTCGAGGCGCCTCGCGGAACGCTGACACATCATTACGTAACCGATGAGAACGGCGTCATTAAGAAGGCTAATCTCATCGTCGGTACTACGAACAACAACGCTCCGATCTGCATGTCGATCAAAAAGGCTGCACAGGGGCTTATTAAAGCAGGCGTTGAGGTTACTGAGGGTACGTTGAACATGATCGAGATGGCGTTCAGGGCGTACGATCCCTGTTTCGGATGCGCCACTCATTCGCTTCCGGGTGAGATGCCCCTCGTTGTCAGGATTCGCGACGTGGACGGCAACGTGCTCAGTGAGCGTGCAAGATAATACGATTTGAAATTACGACCAGCGAATAAATGAGGTCGAGAATATGGGCGAATTGAAGAATCGATATGACGTTCTCGTTATCGGCGGTGGTATCGCCGGAATGCAGGCTTCCCTGGATCTCGGGGAGCAGGGGTACAAGGTGCTCCTTGTCGAGAAGGATCCATCGATCGGTGGAATCATGGTCGGGCTGAACAAGGTGTTCCCGACCCTGGACTGCTCGAGCTGTATCTGCACTCCACGTATGGCGGAAACCGCCCACCACAGGAACATCACGATCCAGTCCTACACCGAGATCGAGAAGGTCGAAAAGAAGGGCAGGGGCTTCTCTGTCAAGCTCCTGGAGAAACCGCGATACGTGGTTCTGGAAGACTGCATCGGCTGCAGCCTGTGCGAGTATGAATGTCCCGTGGACGTACCGCATGAGTACGATTACGACCTGGGCGCTCGACGGGCCATCTACATTCCGCATGCGAACGCGATCCCACAGGTCGCTGTGCTCGATGTCGAGCACTGCACATTTTGCGGGAAGTGCGTGAAGGTCTGCCCGACCGACTGCATTGATTATACCCAGGAAGCCAGGCACCTCGATCTCGAAGTTGGTGCTGTTGTGGTTGCATCGGGTACTACAATCACACCGATGGGTGCGAAGAAAGAGTATGGCGGTGACAAGCTGGCGAACGTGATGAATCCGCTTGCCATGGAGCGTGTTCAGTCGTCCAACGGTCCGTACGGCCATATCCTTCGACCGTCCGATGGCAAGGTGCCGAAGTCGATCGCCTACGTACAGTGCGCGGGAAGCCGCGATAAGACACTGGGAATCAGCTACTGCTCCAGGGTGTGCTGCATGTACGCTCTCAAGCAGGCGATCCTGACGAAGGCGTATGGGGATGTCGATATCACGATCTACCACATGGACATCCGTGCGTTTGGCAAGGGATTCGAGCAGTTCTACCGTCGCGCCATGAACGATGGCATCAACATCGTCAAGGCGAAAGTCGCGAAGATCACTGAAGACGAAGAAAAAAATCCGATTGTCCGGATCGAGATGATAGATGATGACGGCAGGGTCGAGGAAGTGAAGCACGACCTTGTGATTCTCTCTCAGGGCCTTGTGCCGAAGTGGCATCCTGACGGGCAGCTTCCTGCCGAGGAGGATACCGACGGCTTCTTCAGGATTCCCGACAGCAAGATTCATCCGACGGTCAGCACAACTGATGGCATTTTCATCGCCGGCGTTGCGGCGGGACCGAAAGATATTCCGGACGCAATTATCGAGGCTGGGTCCGCTGCTATGGAAGCGGCTATCTACCTTGAGAGTGGCAAGGGCGCACCTGTCGCAGTCTAGTTTTAAGATTGAAAATTTACTGAATACCCTCGGAGTTGAGGTCAATTATGGCAGAGAAGGAAACGAGTCCGATTAAAGTCCTTCGCGACCGTCATGGCGGAATGTCAGACAAGTTGAAGGCTTATTTCAAGGACCAGAACCAGATTCGTAAGAAAATGAAGGATTCGTTGAAGGGCGGTGCGAAGACCGTTCCGGAAATCGCCCGTGACACCGGACTGGAGTCTCCCGACGTGATGTGGCACGTGATGGCCATGAAGCGTTACGGAGACGTTCTTGAAGCCGGGAGATCAGGTGATTACTACAAGTATGAATTGAAGGGGGATTCGTGATGGCTTATCGGATTAATCCCGCATTGGCAGCGGAACTCGAAAATTACGGTGCTGCGAACGCCAGCGAGTGCTTCAATTGCGGCAACTGCTCTGCCGTTTGCTCGCTGACCGAGGGTGAGACGGTTTTCCCGCGAAAGTTCATCCGCTACATGCAGCTTGGTCTGACAGACAAGTTAATACAGTCCCCAGACCCCTGGTTGTGTTATTACTGCGGTGAATGTTCCGACACATGTCCGAGGGAGGCCGAGCCGGGTGAGCTTATGATGAGTGCTCGACGCTGGCTTACCGGAAAATACGACGTAACGGGACTCGCCAGGATTTTCTACACGTCCTCGGTGGGCTCAGCGATAATCCTTGTAGTCCTCGCGGTTATCCTTGGACTCGTTGTTATCAGTAGCAGCGGGTCGATGGGTCTGGAGGAAATTGCGCTCTGGAGTTACCTGGACTCACATGCCGTTCATAACCTCGGCCTGGGTGTAATAGGGCTGGTGGTTCTTTTTGGACTCGTAGGAGTCATTAACATGGTGGCCCAGATAGGCAAGGCTGCGAGGTTCGCACCACGGAGCGGCGGAGGAGGTTCTGACTGGTTCTCTGCCATTTTCTCGACCGCATTTACTGAAATTCTTGGCCACAGACGGTACATAACGTGCGACGAAGAGAAAGATGAACCGTGGCACCAGCAACGCTGGTTCGTACACGGCTCCACCGCATGGGGATTTTTCGGCCTTTTGATTGCCACGATGGCTCACTGGATACTCGACATGGTTGGCCTGAAGGAAACAGCCACGTGGGTCCCCATGTACTCATTACCGATACGTATGCTCGGTATTGTCGCGGGTATTTTCCTGGTCTACGGATCAACAACACTGCTGATGAAACGCATTAACAAGGGCCCCGACAAGCAGGCTGCCACGTCCGCACCATCGGACTGGGTCTTCCTGCTGCTACTCTGGATTGCAGGAATTACAGGTTTCCTGACTCTGATCGGTGAGTACGCACCACCTATGGCCATTACTTACTACCTGCTCCTTATCCATGTTGTACTGTCGATGGAATTGGTGCTGCTCGCACCGTTTACGAAGTTCGCTCATGTATTTTACCGCTCCGTCGCAATTTACATTCATCAACAACGAGGTGCGACGAAGGGGTAGACTCGGGTCGATCCTTTTAAGAACTGAGACCACGGTGTCGGTTTTAATTTGGAATTTTCAGCTTAAACATTAACAATAAACATTTAGCGGATTGTATATTATCAGGGTGGGATTTGCAGAGGCAATCACCCAGTAATAGTTGCCTTCGACACCATTAATGTTATCAGCAGGGATCTCAATTGAATTAATTGAGTATTACCGCACCCACCAAATGTAATAGCAGAAGGATCGAATTGCTGTATCACACGGGTGTGTTTGAGCTTGAACCGTACCGAACGTCAATCCAACTGGCATTTACTGAATAAGGTCTGATCGGTCAGAACATAATTTAACTGGCTGCGGTTGCCCAGGTTCTTACTACGCTTCTGACTTTATCGCCAAAAGATCTTTTCAGGTAGCTGGGGGCTATTGCCCGTTTCTCGAGAAGGATATCAGCAACGTTACTCACCGCCTGACTTATCTCATGGTGAGGATTCAAGGCCATGGCGGGACGCCTTTGTCGTTCGGCACGTTTGAGAAAATCAAAACCGCACGGTATACCTCCCAGGTAACGCATGGGAAGATTCCAGTATCCTTCAGTAGTGAAGAAAAAGTCTTTTGCGATTTTTGTCATTGCCAGGTAAAGCTTTTTTCCATGTTCGAGGTTGTCAACCTGGTTGAGTACAAAGTTGATTCTTGGAGCACCTGATTCACCCTGATAGTCTCCTCTTAAATAGTATGGAGTTTTGGTTAGCGAGGCCCGCTTCTTAAAATATTCATTGTTCTGCATACTGAGAAAGCGGGACCAGCATGCTTTCAATGAAGCATAACCATGTATTATCTCGTTTGGCGTGGTCAGTATGATAATCTCGTCCGTCACCAACGCGAAATCCAGGACCCGGCTCGAAATACCCGCACCGAGATCGAAAATAATGTCCGTGAAGGTACCTTGCTTTATAAGCTGCTCAAAAGCCATCAGCAACCTGATGATCTGCTCATCCGGCAGATTTGCCATCGCAAACTCTCCCGGTTTTCCGGCTATTATCTGGAAACCGTAATCTGTATTCGTCAAACAGCATTCGATATCCGCTTTGCCGGTGTAAAAATCCACAAGTGTCATTGTTGGCGATGCGCCAAGACGAAGATCCGCGTTAGCACTGCCCAGATCGGTATCTACCAGCAACACACGCCTGCCAGCCCTGTAGAATTTTAACGCCAGGTTAATCGCCAGATGTGTTTTGCCCACTCCTCCTTTACCCGAGATAATTGAGATCGTTCGTGCCGGTTTTTTTATGTCCGGACGTTGAAGATCTCTCATCCTGTTGAAAATATTCATTACTGCTCTCCCCTTTTAAAAACGTGTCAATGGATTCAAACTCAGTCATGGAAACCTTCTCACGATTTGACGTTCGAACTTTTTTTTGACATGGAATCCATTTTGCACGCTTTTCTGTTTGAGTTGAAAGTCAATTGGCAACTCTCAATCGTTTGTAATATCCGTCAATGTTTGTAAACGCCTGCTAAATATTTAAAGGATCTTAAATATTCAGCATAAAAGATCTATGGCATTTGGAAGTGCGTCACTGTCACCGAGTAATCTACATCACCATCCTCTTGATCAAACTCAAGCACTTTGTTTACAAACTCATGCATCAATTCACTGATCTGTTTCGGAATTGTCGCCAGATCCTCGGATTTGATTTTCATGATGATCCGTCTTGATGCAGCTTTGATTAACGGGTCCTTTTGAAACGACTGGAAGCTGTCATCATAAGTTTCGCGAGTAAGAGCCATGATAACCTGACCGTAGAGTTCACATGGCCCGGGATCTTTACAGTGGCTCCGGGTAAAATCGATCCGGTCTATTGCTTTGTAGACAGACTCCAACAGATGGCCGACCTTACGTTCTTCGACTTTCTCAACCAGTCCCGCTTTGAGAAGAACCTGTACATGGTAATACAGAGGTTTACGGTCAATCCCGAGCCCTGCGGCAACCTCTGAGATCGTTTTTGCAGATCTTAATTCCTTGAAAATCTTCCTGCGCACAGGATCCAAAAGGGTCTGCAATCGCTCCAGTTCTTTCGTTTCCAGGTTTTCAATGTCTTTGAATTTCAGCATGGTTCTTCAGTTTGTTTTGGGTTTTCGTTTACCTTTTTAATAATTTAGACTATTCTAATTTCCTTTAATAGGAAAATGTTTCTGAGAACTCTAATATATTACGATATTCTGTCAATATTTGCAAGGTCTGAGGGATAATTTTCGAGGGGAGTGCATCTAACGATGCTGATATCCATACGGAAACCGGTGCGGGTTTTTATATGGAAGCGATCACTCATGCTAAGAATCAAGTTGAATGCCAGAGAATACCAGGGTCGATTTGATGCTTCGATCAGCCAACAATCAGGCTGACAAGAAAAAAATATAGTTTGTCGATTCGTTGATTCCCTGATATACTTCCTCGTAACACTTGGGCGGAGATATAGGCACGTCAGTAGGGGTACTATGAGCAGGAAATCGGATTGGTTCACCTCAGGAATTTTCTTCCTTCTGAGCTTATGCATTGTAGGTTGTGCAGGGAATTCGGGTAATCCCTTATCCCCCGAAATTCAACAATCTGACCGGGATCCAATTGGAATTTCTTCCACGGATCAACCGCTGTCTCAGGGAATTTCAACGTCGGACGAGTCGCGATCCGACAACAGGATGGTTCTCGGGCTTTATGAATGTCTGATAGAACCTGATGTTGGTTCAATTGATGTAATTCCGTTGCGGAGCGTGTCGACCCATATGAATGCCGGTAGAATGCTCAGCGATGCCGGCCTGGTGGGATTCGAGGTCGTTGAAGTCACGGATACATCAGTTGTCACTAACATCCAGATCACTCACCCATATCCCGACAATCCTGCATTCAGTGTCTTTGATGCACACGGAATCTTAATTTCCTATGGCTCTGAAGCGGTCGGCACATTGTCGTTTGCCGGACTGGATGAAATGCGTCTGTTAAACGCTGACGGGTATACCCGCTGGTGGAATCCGTATGAGGTCCCCGACCCCGGACTACTCGGTTACCAGGATTGCTCTCCCGGCTGGCCTCTCGCCGGTGAGGAGACGGCCAATATCTGTCCGTATAAAATTTTCGCTGACGTGCTGGACGGTGTTGAATCCAACGACGGGTTGTACTTAGTTTCACCTGCAGATGAAGACGGCAGGGGAATTCTGACCAATGGTTCATCCTGTACGCGACAGTACGTTATCGGACTGCCGTCAAGCGGACCACTGATTTTCAACTACGCCGTCGATCTCTGCTGGGACACACCCGATCCCAATCCACCGGTAAATATTCCCGTCGACTTTCCATGGTCTGCGAACTCCCAGGAAGCCTACCTGCTTGAAACTACGGTAAGCGACAACACTCTGTTTGCCGCCGGGGATTGTTCTGGTGGTTTCATCAACTTGCACGTAGACGTTTTCCACTGGCAGGGAACGGCATCGTCAGCAGTCGAACCGGAAGTTAAGGCAATCAGGGCATTCTCTCCGGGTCTTTTCGACGGTGGCAGGGATCTTATCTTTAATGGCTACGACGATGGGGTCAGAGCAGGCTATGAAACGGTACTTGAGATGGAATTGAACCCCGCAAATTCCGGCGAATATCCCATTTTACTCCGTGTGGCATCCAACGACGGATCGGTCTACAAGCAGGGAGACGCGGGTGCTCCTGACGATATCGTCTGTGCGTACCAGGTTATCTGGGTCGATGTTTCCGACCAGGTATCGTACATCGAGGATCCCAAGCAGGATCTTGGATCACAGGGATACATCGAGTGCGGTGAGGTGGTCGTTGACAACCTTTGCGCACCGACCAACTATCGCGACCTATGGGAATGGACGGTTCCGGAAGGTATAACGGCTACCGGTACTGCATATTTAACCTCAGACGATCCTGAAATAAGCCTGAAATTAATGGATTCGTGGTTGAGCCAGACATTTGCTGAGGATGACAGTGGCGTTCTTGCATTTGAGGCCCTTGAATCCGGCACGTACATATTCCGGGTTCTGACGCATTCTGAAGACCAGGGGTACTGTTACAACCTGGAAATTGACGAGGATTGCTACGATATCTGTTTTTCGGATCCTGATACGTGCGAAGATGCCTTCGAGCTTGACCTGTCAGACAGCGTGGACACCGGATGCGTGGATGTCTTTGATAAAAATGACTGGTTCTACATCGACTGTAGTCCATGGGTTAGCGGTGGATCAATTGATATCGAGATCGAGGG
Organism: Planctomycetota bacterium; assembly: GCA_030614715.1. Lineage (GTDB taxonomy): Bacteria > JAJVIF01 > JAJVIF01 > JAPKYR01 > JAPKYR01 > JAUWTM01. Next base: position 325 of record JAUWTM010000184.1, on the reverse strand, counting down.
TGGCGATATTGCCGTTTATGTTATTGTCGATTCCTGCGATGGGGAAGTCTGGATCGAATCAAGTGATACTTCCGAGCAAAACAAGCATATCGATCTCTACGGAAAACCTGCAGACAGGCTTTACATTAAAATTCATCACATGGGCATGACCGACCAGGTCTCGTACATCCTTACTGTGGATGTAGTGATCGGTGATTGTCCACCTGACTATAATGACACGTGTGAGACTGCAACTTCCCTCGACGATTACGTTGTTGATGGGGTTCTGATTCAGGAAATTGAAGGCTGTCTCGATGATTACGACGATCCGGACTGGTACTCACTG
>JAUWTM010000043.1 GCA_030614715.1 Planctomycetota bacterium | reverse complement strand
ATGTCTCCCCACGTTAAAACGTAATCATAACTGCCATCAGAGTTGAGTTTCAGAAGGAACATGTCCTCTTCACCGGCTGATGTAATATTGTAGATGCCGACTCCGGTATCAAAATCGGTTGTCCCTTCGAAATCCCCAGCTACATACACTTCATTATTTGAATCGGCCATTATTGCACGTGCCTCCGTTATGTACGTTCCGCCGACTCTGACAGCCCACTGGAACGTTCCCAGTGTGTTCATCTTCAGTACGTAGGTGTCCAGATAGGTCGCATCAAGGTAGTACGTTCCTGCCCCAAGATCAAAATCAACTATGTTCCGGAAATATCCTGTGCAATAAATCATGCCATCGCCGGCGTCGATATATATGTCATTGCAATCATCCCCGAGCGCTCCACCCCAGAAGTTGCCCCATGCAAAATCACCCAGAGCCGTGAATTTCACGATGTAACAGTCCTGGCTGCCCTCAGATAATCCATTGTACTCCCCCGGACCGGGATCGAGATCTATGTTATAGCTGAAATGACCGACAATATACGGTAATCCGGCACTGTCCGTGTCTATGCCCGTTGCCCATACATGACCGGGTCCACCCCATGCAATTCCCCACTGGAAATTTCCGTCCAGATCATATTTCGATAAAAACGGATCGGCCCACTCATCAGTTGACCCTACAAGAGTTGTCCCGTCACCGGGATCGAGATCTACCGTATCCGTAAAGTTACCTGTCACGTACAGGTAGTTGTCATTGCTGACGCACATCGATTCAACCGATTCGATATCCGTACCGCCCCATGCCGCCACCCATACGAAATTCCCGTCCGGATCGTATTTAACAACATAACTGTCTCTTGTACCGTTGGAGGTCCTCTTCGTCATTCCGGGTCCGGGATCGAAATCGACGGTATCACGGTAATACCCCCCGACGTAAACATAGCCGTTGGTGTCAATTGTTATACACTTAGGCACTTCCTCGGACGAGCTTCCCCAGGATCTCGCCCATTGAAAATCACCCGTATGGTCGTATTTCACCAGCACATTGTCGATACTGCCATTGGCAACATGGATATCCTCACCGGGACCGGGATCGAAATCAATGGTGCCGCTAAAGAAGCCTGTTGAATAAACATTATTAGCGCTGTCAGTCACGACTCCGTAGACAGGATCGCCACTCGGGCCCGACCATGGCTCGGCCCAGCCGTTGCTTTCAGATGAAAGAACAGTGAAATTCGCGTCTGATACATCAAAAGCCAGTGGAGTCTCCACTGCCTTGATTTTTATGCGGTTAATATTCCCCGCCGCCTCGAACGGAATCGGGGACCAAGTGAAACTTCCGTCGTTCGGAGTCGATGGTGTAATGAGATACGTGTAAATCCCGCCACCATCGAGAGACATGCTGATAACGACGTTTTCAACGTTCAGATCAGCGGTCCATGTTATCTCTTCAGACTCCCCGTACACCCATGTTTCACCGCCGTTCGGACTCGTAACTTCGATTGCCGGTAACTCGATAGTAAAATCAGCATCCGACACATCGAAAACCTCGGCGTTATCCAGATCCTTCACTTTTATCCTGATATTTTCTCCAAGATACTCACTTGGAATCGGATCGATTATGAAGCTGCCGTCATTCTCTGTTGAAGCTGACACAAGGTGCGTAAAATCTACTCCCGAATTTGTCGAAAGCCCGATCTGGACATTTGTAATGCCCGAGCCGGTCGTCCACGTGATCTCACCCGGGTAACCGACAGTCCAGATTTCACCGCCATTGGGATCCGTTACGGTCAACGCCGTCTCGATAGAGAAATCTGCTTCAGATTCATCCGTAACACCGGGATTGTCAGTATCGGTGATTCTCACACGGTTCAAATCACCGATATGCGACGGTGATATAGGCCCCCAGAGGTAACTGCCGTCTCCGGTGGTCGAGGCGGCAATCTCGTGCGGGTAGGTTGCACTGGCATCCATCGACAGCTCGATATCGACCCCACTCATTCCCGGAGCGGAATCCCACGTGATTTCAAAGTACCCACCCTCAAACATGATCTCGCCACCGTCGGGAGTCAGCAGATCTATCCATGACCTGACTGCAAAATCTTCATTGGAGATATCGAAAACCTCCGAATTATCGACATCCTTGATCTTCACCCTGCAGGTCTCGCTTGTAAATTCGTTAGGTACCGGATCAAGTGTGTAACTGCCGTCATTCGGGGTGGAGCTGATTATCGGGTAATCGAAATTCTCCCCGGAATCCCGTGACAGTCCGATCTGGACATTGGTGATTGAAGGCTCCCCCGTCCATGTGATCTCAACAGCTTCACCAACCGGCCATATTTCACTGCCGTCAGGATCGAGAAGCACGATCCCGTTGGCAATATGGAATACACTGTCAGATACATCGAATACCGGTGAGTTATCGACATCGCTGATTTTGATCAGGCAGTGATCGCTCACCTGCTCAAGAGGCAGGGGCCCCCATAAAAATGTACCGTCATTGGATGTTTCACTGGTCAGGATCGTGTCGTAATTTTGACCGGAGTCGATCGACAGCCTGATGCTCACGTCGCTGATAAAAGGTTCCGCGTCCCACGTAATTTCGAAGTAATCGTCCACGAAAATCACTTCCCCGCCGTTCGGACTAGTAACGTCAATCCACGGAAGGATGGTAAAGTCGGCATTTGATTCATCGAATATCGTGGAGTTATCAAGGTCCTTGATCTTGATCCGGCAGTTTGGCCCGACGAGGTCCACAGGTACATCCTCCCACATGAAACTACCGTCATTGGGAGTGCCTGGCGTGATGGTATGCGTGTAATCCACACCGGAGTTTGTCGAAAGTCCGATCAGAATATTCTCTATACTTGCCGTCCCGACCCACGTAATTTCAACGTCTGTTACCGGAAGAATCTGTTCCCCACCGTTTGGATAGGTGACATAAATCGATGGAGCAGGTCCGAGAATGTCTACTTCAGCATAATTGTAAGTACTCTGTTCGGATGAGATCGCTGTAATGAGCAATCTTTGTGTTCCGGGACCGTTTCCGCCGGACTGGTAATTCACGTCCTCGAGCACCCAGAGGTCGCTGACCGCATTTTCCATCGGAACATCCGCTAATCCACCCACGGGAGTCAGGTCGACTGTCACCGACTCCACGTCATCCTGCCAGTCAAGTACTCTCGCGACAATGTTCGTTGTGTCCGAGCCGTTTGTTTGGATCGACGGTGGCTCCGCGTCCATGTCGGTGATCATGTAAGGATCGTTCTGGTTCGACGGGAAACTTGCATCGATGACGAATACGATTTCAGTAAACAGCGATCCCGGGGGACGAATCAGCGTTACATCTTCACTTGCTACGGTATCGGGAGCCCACTCGTTCTGGCCGACTCCCGAGTCAAAGATCACAAATGGATTAACCGGATCATCGTCGCCGGGAAGCGCGAAAAGGGCTGTGTAACTCGATGGCTCTACCAGTTCGATCTCGCCGGTAGCCAGAAGCGTGACTCGTATATCGTAGCCTGTGATCTGGGTGGGATTCCTGAGCGTAATCTCGAAATCCCAAGTTTCACCATCGATTCCAAGCAGGCTCATCTGAAAACAATTCACACAGTTGGGAGGGAACAGAAAATCGGTTACATCGAAATGCGCAGCTCCGATCCGTATCGGTTTTACCGAAAATTCACCGTCTTCAAGCAGTACGACCCTGTATACTCCCATGATCGCGCGGTTGCTGATCGTAACCTCGCGATCCGTCACCTCGACGGAGCCGCTCAGTTCCGGCTCTTCCACAACAGGTGGGACAACAGGTCCTGAACCCTGTCCACTGCAGCCGAGAATGAAAAAGATTGTGAATAATGTTAATAAAACCTGAAGCGTAGTATTGCGCATTCTGTTCATTTCCCCTTGTATTCAGGCTTGGTGCCCTTTAAGTACACTATCTGTATACAATTATATACCACATCCCAATAAAATAATAATGTTTTTAAAAAAAATCCCCGCGACTTTTCGCGGGGTTACTTTACATTTTCGATCCGTTTCGGTTTATGCTTCCAGGTCTATCAACTGACCCGGTTTCAGTTCGTTGCGTTTCTTTACTTTTTCGATTTCCTCCTGGGTAACGACTCTCAATGGAGGTGCAGGAGGTAGTGTGGCCTGAGTTGGCTCAGACTTTGGAGTTTCTTCCTTTTTTTCTTCACTTTCTTCACGGTCAGCAAACTCAAAAACCTGCTGGAACTTCTGTTGCCCACCGGCTTCGCCTTCGCGACGCTCTACCTTGCGAAGGTTTTCGAGCCGTTGTGTCAGGAGGGAGTCTCTGCCGTCATGAATTTCTCTAACACCCATTCAAATCACCTCCGCACACCCTTCAACCCGGTATCTATGTAATCTATTCTTCCTTCACGCGAGAGAATCTACGGGAACCGAAGTCTCCCATCCTTCTTACCAATCTCTCTATGTATTATATCGACCGTTTTCCTTCTGTCTTCAGAGGTTGAGCCCGTTTTACCTAACAGACGTTAAGACCTTTATTGCTGTTAATCTAATTATATCATGATAGATGGATTTTTCAACCTATGTCCTATTCGCATATGCCCCAGCCGGTGAAACATACATCGGGATGACGGGCTGCGAGCACGTCATCCAGCCGTCGAACGGGGGTGTAATGCGGTGCATCTTTAAGCCAGTCCGGGTCCTCATGCGCTTTCTCGACTATCGCCTTCATGACCTCGACAAAATTATCCAGTGTTTCCTTCGACTCGGACTCGGTAGGCTCTATCATCAATGCTTCACGTACAATCAGTGGAAAATAGACCGTCGGCGGGTGCACACGGTAATCGAGCAGCGCCTTCGCGATGTCGAGCGTCCTGACTCCGGTCTCCGTTGTCAGCTTATCGGCACTGGCCACGAACTCATGCATGCATGTGCGGTTGTACGGTACTTCAAGGAACTTCGAGATCTTCACCCTGAGATAATTGGCGTTAAGCACTGCGATCTCGCTCATCCGCTTCAGACCCGCGGCACCTAGCATGCGAAGATACGTGTACGCCCTGATGACAACGAGGAAATTCCCGTAGTACATCTTCATACGGCCGATCGAACCGGGGAGATCAACAAAATCGAGCAGGCCGTCCTCCCTCACATCAATCCTCGGGTTAGGCAGGAACGGTTCAAGGTTCTTCTTCACTCCGACAGGACCCGATCCCGGACCTCCGCCGCCGTGAGGTGTCGAAAACGTCTTGTGCAGGTTAAGGTGAATCGCATCGAAACCCATGTCTCCGGGCCTTACGATCTCGCTGATCGCGTTCGCATTGGCCCCGTCGTAGTAGAGCAGTCCCCCTGCATCATGCACGAGCTTCGATATCTCGCAGACATCCTCCTCGAACAGCCCAAGCGTGTTGGGATTCGTCATCATGATGCCTGCGGTTGCATCGGACAATTTTTCTTTAACCGAATCGACATCGACAAGTCCGCGATCGTTGGACTTGACCTCGACGGTCTTAAATCCAGCCATCGCAGCCGACGCCGGATTCGTGCCGTGCGCGCTGTCGGGGATGAGCATCTCCACACGGTGCTCCTCTCCCCTCGACTGGAAGTACTTCTTGAAAAGAAGCAGGCTTGTGAACTCACCGTGCGCACCCGCAGCAGGCTGGAGAGTGAACGCGTCCATCCCGAACACACTGCAGAGAATCGTCTCGACATCCTTCAGCAGGACCAACGCTCCCTGGCAGTCCTCTGCATCCTGGTATGGATGCAGGTCCGTGAATCCCGGAAGGTTTGACGTCACATCGTTGATTTTCGGGTTGTACTTCATCGTGCAGCTTCCGAGTGGGTAAAAACCGTTGTCCACTCCAAAGTTACGGTTCGAGAGCCCGATGAAATGACGCATCAGGTCTACTTCTGCGACCTCCGGCAGCTCCGCCGGCACATCGCGAAGGTACCCGTCAAATTCCCCTGCGTCGAAAACCGGCTCATCCGCTGTCGCGACACTCGACCGTCCCGGCTTCGACTTCTCGAAAATCGTCGGGAATCCCGGGTGCAGGCATCTTGTTTCCGCTTCTTTTTCTGTACTGCCTGTGGTCATATCTCAATCCCTTGTCTCACGTGCAATTTTGTGCGCGCGATCTCTCAATGCTCTGTTCATGGACCTGAAGCCGTCCATAATATTTCTCTGATACGAACTCAGAATTATCGGGGTCAGGAAGCCTGAGAATATCTCGATCTGCGTAAACTTTGTCTGATCAGAACTAAGCTCCTTAAGCTTGAAAACATGCTCCCCGTCGAAAACGCCCTTCCACCACATATGCCCAAGCCATCGCAACTCATTATTCGGTTCCAGCTTGACGATCGTTGGCTTGAATGTTCGTTCAGGTTTTCCAGGGACCTTCATTCTAACCTCGATCGTATTTCCTTCCCCGATCTTACCGTTTATCTCCCTGATAAACGGGTTCCAGTCTGCGTATGATTCCAGCTCCATCAGGATTTCCCACACCTTTGCTGCGGGAACACCGATTTGAATGTCTGTCTCGATACGTCTCACTACTTTCTCCTCTCATAGCTGCGCCAGAACATCAACTAGCAGGTCAATCTGCTCGATAGTGTTCTCGTCGCTGAATCCCAGCAGCATGTGCTCCGACGGCTCTCCCCAACGTTCAAGCACAAGACCACCGATAATTCCTGCCTCCAGGAGTCTTTCGTTTACTTCCGACGCTGTAACCGGACATTTGATCGCGAATTCATTGAAATGCGGCACTCCGGCATGGAGAATTTCGCACTTTGTCTTCTCCGCAATCCCCTTCTTAGTCTGCTGCACCAGACCCATGATCTTCTTCGCAAGATTCGGCAGCCCGACCTTGCCGTAATAAGCGAGGTACACCGATGCCGCCAGTGCACAGAGGGCCTGCGACGTGCAGATGTTCGATGTCGCGCGTTCGCGACGTATGTGCTGCTCGCGTGCCTGCAGCGTCAGTATGTATCCGGTCCTGCCATCGACATCCACAGTCTTCCCGCTGATGCGTCCCGGGATCTTACGCATGAAATTGCCCTTTACTGCGAAAATCCCGAGATGCGGACCTCCGAACCCGATGGGCAGTCCCAGCGGCTGGCCTTCGGCGACCGCTATATCGAACCCGACCTCTCCCGGCGACTTCAGCACCGAGCATGCGATCGCGTTTGTAATCGCAACAGCAACCGAACCGGCTTCATGGATCGCTTCAATCACTTTCGGTAATCCACTGTCGGATAAATCCTCGATCACGCCGTGACGGTTTGGATACTGGATGAATACTCCGGCGACATCCTTATCCACATTACTTTTTAAAAACTCGCCATCGATCCTGCCATTGTCAGTGACAGGTATATCAACCAGGTCGAGTTCGAGCCCTTCGTTGTATGTCTTCATTACATCCCTGATTTCAGGATGCAAATTGCCGGCAACGAGCACCTTCCGACGTTTTCCTCTGAAGTTATCGCGCACGACAACAAGAGCGTCAGCGCAGGCAGTACCGGTGTCGTATGCCGACGCGTTCGCGACCTCCATTCCCAGAAGCTGCGAGCACATCGTCTGGTACTCGTAGATCGCCTGTAGCAGACCCTGTGAGATTTCCGCCTGGTACGGGGTGTACGACGTGATGAACTCAGTCCGTCCGATAATTTCCTGTATAACCGCCGGACGGTACATCCGCATGGGTCCGCCGCCAAGGAAACTCGCCTCACCTGCAAGCGGCAGATTCTGCTCTGCGAGTGTTGAAATATCGGCCAGTACTTCCTGCTCCGATGCGGCTGGTGGAAGGTCGTCGAGTTCCCGCATCCGGATTTCCTCCGGAATGCTGTCGAACAGGTCCTCGATTTTCCCGACACCGATCTCTTTCAACATTTCACTGATATCGGCGTCAGTGTGCGGTACAAATGGCATATAGAAAAACACCTCCCGCGGTTCTGTGAGCACAGGCGCAAGCACCCGGGCTCATCACCCGGCGGGTCAGAGAATGAGAAAAGTATTGTAACACCAAGAGACAACCGGTGCATATTCGAACCACTTAATGCCCAGGTAAGTTACAAATCTTTCTCCAGATTATATATTTTTTCACCAACTTCACCCTTAACTGGTTTTTTGTTAACCAGCGTCACCCTTAAACGGGTTTTTTTAAGTAAATAGAAACACCAATGCCTCCCTCAAGCGCACGTCAATGTTGAAGCTACCCATGTTGGTTTGGCGCTTGAGGGTGTCTCATCTAATGTACACTCCCCCAGTCAAATTCTAAAAAATCTTATATAAACCTCAGAAAAAATGTCAGATTTACAGCTTCCCAGCCGTTGAATACGTGAATGGGGAAGAATATATGGACAAGGAATCCGTAAAGCTGACAAAGTATCACAGGTTCAACACCCCTGGCGATCCCCATTTCCTGTCGTTCCGGTGTTACAAGAACCGTAAATTCCTCAACTACAACCGTACACGGAATTACCTCATCCAGGCTTTAAACAAGGCCAGGGAAAAACAAAAGTTCGACATCTGGGCGTATGTCATCATGCCGGAGCACGTTCACCTTCTGATCTGGCCGAGGTTCGAGGTCTACTCTATTTCCGAGATTCTAAAATCCATCAAGCAGTCAGTCGCAAAGAAAAGCATCAACTGGCTCAGGAAGAACAGACCAGGAATCCTGGTGTACCTTGAAACTGGACTTGATTATGACCCGTACAGATTCTGGCAGGCGGGAGGTGGATGGGACGAGAACGTTAATTCGCAAAAGGCGATCGGTGAGATAATGAGTTACATTCATCTCAACCCGGTGAAGGCGGGATTTGTCGGGCGACCGCAGGACTGGTACTGGTCGAGTGCACGAGCATGGATGGAGGATGCTCTGGATCCGCTGGAGATTGATAAGGAATCCTATCCTATATTTTGAGAGCTTGTACATTAGATGAAACACCCTCAAGCGCCACACCATTCTGGGTAGCTTCACCATTGACGTGCGCTTGAGGGTGGCATTGGAGTTTTTTCAATTATCTAAAAGATAATGAGAATGAGGGTGGCATTGGAGTTTTTTACATAAAGGATTGGTTATTTTAGGATGGCATTCAAGGGTATATTAGCTTTGTTCATATTGCCATGCAAAAAGGTAATAGGTCTCGAAGTAATACATTCTTAACTTTCCCCGATTGACCTTCCCCCGTCCCCTCTGTTATTCTTGCCCGACTTATTTGAGGATTGGAGCTTTACGAAATGACCGATAAAATCGACGAGAAAACCAGCGAATTCTGGATCCAGTACGCACAATTGAACAATATCGAGATATGGGACCTTTTCCGTAAGTGCGGATGGAAAATTTTCGACGACGGGAAGATAAAAGTAATCAAGGCGATGTTCAAGGCATCCATCCTCGCACTCGCCAATGCGATGAACGACGGGTTCATCACCCTCGATGAGATGGTGGAGTACCTGGAGAACCTCAGGACGAATAAACTCACCCGCTACGCCCTCGAAGTCGAGCTTGCCAAGAAGGAACGCGAGGCGAAACAGGGCTGACAGCGTTGAATAATATCGCTGCCAACTTCATCTTGTCCTATATCGTCGGTGTAAAACTAACCAGCCGTCCATTTTATGTCAACCACACCCGTATCTCTATTGATTAAACCTCCATTTATCCTGTACACTAACAAGGTTGTTCATCAGTCCCCCGATGAAGGGACCGTTCCTTATGCAAAATGTTTTGTCATTAATCAGAGGGTTCCTCGCTGAGATGGGTGGCAACCTTGCGCCCGAAGCCACTGTCGAAGAGGAACAATACCATCTGAACAAAGCTGAACCGCGCATTGCTCCGGCTAATTTCTTTGAAATTCCGAAGAAACCGTCGCGCGCTATGGCTCTCCAGCTCTTCCAGACCGGGAAAAGCCGCACGTACCTTATCGGAAAAATCGTTACCGACACCGACGTGCGTCCCGTGCATTACGCAAGTGTCGGAAGTGCGATCCTCAGCCGGACCGAGGGTCAGCTTGCCCCGTTCACAAGGCCCCTGACCGCCGATTTGATTCTGATTGATCTCAAGGGCCTCGATGGTGAGAAGGAAGTCGTCGAAAGGTACCGCGAAGGTATCGAAATTATCGACACGAAGCCTGAAGACTCGGGTTACAGCGGTCGACGTATCGCGGCAATGAACGAGGCGTCACGGGTCCAGCGTGAGATGATGGAAGAGGGTCTGCTGGCTCTCAGCCAGGATCGTGAACCCGGCGTTGTAGTTGTCATCGAAGGCTCCCTGGAAGGCATAGAAGGCGCAATGACCACTCCGGGATTGATCGGGGTGATACCCGCCGATGCTGAAACCATCGGACAGGGCAGTAAGGTGCTTGAATGCCCGTTCGGCGCGAGAAGCGCACTGGATGAGGCCGGCAGTCCCCCCGTGTTTTACATGCGGCTCAGGGACGCTGCGGGTAAAAATCCTGACTTCGGACTTATCAGGGTCGAGCTGGGACTCAATCCGGATGGCGGACCTGCCGATGAGATCTGGGCTTCGGACGTGGCAAATCTTCTGCTTGCTGAACGGTTCCCTATCGATCCGACCACGAAAGACTGGGATAAATCGATTTTCTCCCTGCTGCATGCAGGTCGATATATAGACACCCTGATTCCTCCACCCGGGGTTGTCACAACGTACTTTGGAAGGAGCAGAGCTTAGCCATGATTAACGAGGAAAATGGACAATACCTCAATCTGCTGGACGGAGTCCTTGGGCGTACTGTTTCACTGGCTTCATATCCGAGCACAACCAGCGAGTTCTATTTCTGGCTCAGTAAGGACGCGATTACCGTAGAGCTTGGTAACCTGGTCGCGGCTGTTGCACCCGATGGCAACGTGACATTCGGAACCATCATCGCCATGAACGCCATGATGGACATGGAGAAGGTGCACACCGACTTCATCAGCCATGACTTCGGATCACCCGAGGTCCAGCCACCCACGGATATCAATGAGGTCGTTCTCTGCAAAACCCAGATCATCATCAATACATCTAACAGGGTAAGACCCGTAGAGCGATCCGATGTATATTTTTCCAGCCAGTTCGGAATCGAGTTCGCCCTCGGAATGGACCAGTACAAGGGTGACGACAAGGGTATTCCCGTTGGCGTTTTTGAAAACGGCGACGGTGAGATGACACCACTCCTTATCGACGAGAGCTTCCTGCTCGGTCCGGAGGGTGCCCACCTTAACGTATCCGGTATATCTGGTCTCGCCACCAAGACATCGGTAATCGAATTTATCCTGAAATCGATCTTCGAATACTGCATCGACCAGCGCGGACGAAAAATCGCCTGCGTCGTCTTTAACGTCAAAGGTAAGGACCTTCTTTACTTCGATAAACCGAATCCCTACCTCTGGGAAGACACACCGCTGGCAATCAAATCACGGCAGATGTACGACATGATCGGCATCGATCCCGAGCCGTTCCATGACGTACGCGTTTTCGCTCCGTTTGACCGCAGGAATCCCGCAAGGGTCAAGTGCATCCGTAAGGACGGTAAAGTGGAGCCTTTTGTCTGGGATATCGGTGAAATCCAGGACGATATCGAACAGCTGTTCGATACATCATCATGGGACGACTCGATCGAGGCAGTCTGGGTCGACATCCAGGCGGTCCTTGAAAAGCAGGACATCACCGACTACGAAAGCCTTATGACATGGCTTGCCGAGGAACGTCGCGCGACCTACGACCCGCGCCACACCAACTGGCACGGCCATCCGAAACATATCTTTTACAAGTGCGTCAAGAACCTGTCGAGTATCAGGTCATTCTATGACGGCCTGGTAGCAGTGGACAGCACCAAGCCGATCGATATCCCTCTTCAGGACATCAAGAACGGCTCGATCTTCGTCATCGACCTCCAGCAGCTCAACGAGCGTGGTCAGCGGCTTGTCTTCAACAAGGTCCTGAAGAAGCTCCAGAGGCTGCTCGAGGAAAAACGTGTCGGTTCCGACTTCGATAACATCATCGTGTTCGTCGATGAGCTTAACAAGTTTGCACCCAGGATACGCGAGGGCGGCAAGGAGCACATCCGCGCCGACCTGATCGACATCGCTTCGCGAGGTCGTTCCCTCGGCCTTACACTCTTCGGTGTCGAGCAGTTCGCCTCCGAGGTCGACAAGCAGATCGTCGATAACTCCGCCACGATCATGTACGGACGTACCGGTTACGCCGAGTTGAAGGACGAGATCTACGGCTGGCTGACCCCCGAAATGAAAGCCAGGCTGGGTACCGTGCCTCGAGGTACAATCCTCATGAAGCACGCGAAATTCACCCAGGCTCTGTTCTTCAAATTCCCGCTTCCGGCGTGCATCCCGGGCGACCTTTACATCCCGGCCGCCGACGAGGACATCACCCGCTTCGCGGATGAGGAAGACCTCAGCGCCCAGACAGCGTTCTCACAGTCGGAAGGCCGCGAATTCGACTTCTAAGACTGAAATTAATAGTGAAATTAAAAAACCACCTCGAACGGGGTGGTTTTTTAGTTATCTTTTTTCTGAGATGTACTGGGATTCAATCAACAATCTCCACATTCCCCGACAGCATATCCCTGAAGTCCATGACATCAACCGCACCCCTGCCTTCTCTCACGAGTTGAAGGATATTCACTTCATCCAAAATTGACTTGCTGCACTTTGCTGCTGCCTTTTCGATCAAGTCCCTCGGCACGCAGACAACACCGTCACTATCGCCTACAATCAGGTCTCCAGTGCGTATTGTCACCCCGTTAATCTCGACGGGTACCCCGATTTCACCACCTATGGACTGTGTAGAGGGAATCGGGCTTGTACCGTAGCCGAACAGGCTGAATTCCTTCCCGAGCTTTACTTTTAGCTCATCAACGTCAGACACATTCCCGGCGACCAGGGCTCCGACGAATCCGACCTCCCAGCCCATGGTGCATTGAAGGTAATTCCACATTCCGGCTTCGGTCGGTTCCGATCCGTCCTCGTGCACAATTACCATCACCCAGCGACCCTGCGTCGCGGTGTCAAGCATGTACTGGAGTGCCAGGTACGTAGCAAGGTTATTATCGCCAGGACATGTCACGGTCAACGCCCAGCCCGCCATCGTGGATTCCCCGACGATTCTCTTGATCTTCGTGCCCAGGAACCCGATACCGTCAATGGCACTTCCCCAGTGCGATGTCGGGATTGATTTCGCTTGATCGAGAAAGTAGGTCTCTAGCACTGGCTGCAGCTTGTGGATGTTGATAGTCATTTATTCCTCCTTGCCGGGAAGCAGTATTCTACCATGACTGGCACAATTTCCAATGATATTTACCTGTTAATCGGTTGTTAAGAAAAATCTGCTAATCTGTTATAATTCCCTGTTCATTCGGAGGAAAATATGAAAAGCCTTGATGCCATATTCAAACCCCGCTCCATTGCAGTAATCGGCGCTACGGACAGGAAGTACACGCTGAATCACGCGATCCTCATGAACCTGTTCGAGTTCAACTTCAAGGGACCCATCTATCCTGTGAATCCCAAACACAGGTACGTCCACGGCATCAGGGCTTACCCGACAGTTGAGGACATCCCGGATGAGGTTGATCTCGCCGCGATCATGGTCCCCAAAGCGGTTGTTCCGAAGGTAATCGACCAGTGCGGACGGAAAGGTGTCAAGGGAGTTGTTGTAATCACGGCAGGATACAAGGAGACCGGGAAAGAAGGTGCGGAACTAGAGAGGAAGCTGGTCGAGCAGGTCAGGAGCTACGGCATCAGGCTGATCGGTCCGAACTGTTTCGGCGTCATGAATACTCATCCGGACACTCAGTTGAACGCCACTTTCTCGGCTTACAAGCCAGTACCGGGATCGGTCGGTTTCATAAGCCAGTCCGGGGCACTTGGTGAGATCCTGATCGACCGGGCCCAGCGGGAAAGCCTGGGAATGGCTCAATTTGCTTCGGTTGGTAACAAGGCTGACATTGACGGCGTTGAGATACTCGATTACTGGGCTGATGACGACGATATCCTCGCCATCCTGCTTTATCTCGAAAATATCGGCTCCCCACGAAGGTTCAGCCGCCTTGCCCAGAAAATCAGCCGGAAAAAACCGATTGTTACATTAAAGGCAGGCATCACGGCAAGGGGAGCTCAAGCTGCCAGCAGTCATACGGGCGCACTTGCTGACGAGGAAGCTGCAAACCGTGCGATTTTCGAGCAGTACGGCGTTATCGGCGTTTCATCTGTCGAGCAGCTGTTCCAGGTCGGCAGCCTGCTCGTTAACCAGCCGCCATCGAAGGGTAAAAATACCTGCGTGATCACCAACGCCGGCGGTCCAGCTATCCTGCAGACCGACGCGCTGATCAATTCCGGCCTGAACATGGTCGACATCTCACCAGCCAACAAGAGGAAGCTTCGCAAGGTCCTTCGTCCCGAGTCCAGCGTTAAAAATCCGATCGACCTGATCGCATCCGGCGGTTCCGCCGAGTACAGGGCTGCACTTGAAGTGGCATTCAGCCAGGAGAACATCCACAACGTGATCGTGATGTTCATCCCGGTCATCATGATCGACGCTATGGAGATTGCGGAGCTCATAGCGGAGTTCTCAGACCGCAATGAAAAAATGATGCAGGTTGTCTGGCTTGCCAGCGGGAAGCTTCGCGGCGAGGAAGCCGAGCGGTTTCTCCGCAGCAAGAAAGTCCCGATGTACGAGATGCCGCTCGATGCCGCGCGGGCATTGAACCTTGCAGTCAGTTATTGGGACTGGCGCAGGCAGCCGGTCGGCAAGGAGGTCAAGCACCGGGTCAAGTTACCGAAAGCCCGTGAGATCATCGGCTGTGCTCGCAAGAACGGGGTCACTGCGCTCGATGACCACGACGCCATGCAGCTTCTGGATATCTATAAACTTCCGACCCTTAAAACATTCAGGGTCCAGACCCGCGATGAAGCACTGGAATCCGCCCAGAAACTTGGTTACCCGGTCGTTCTGAAGGCAAGTCGTGTAGGTCTGCTGCACAAAACCGACATCGGTGGAGTTGTGCTCGATATCTCCGGCCCGACTGAGCTGATGGAGGCATATGGACGCATCGACAAAAGTCTTAAAAAACACCACCTGAGAGACGGCGCATCGTTCCTTGTTCAGCCGATGATCGACTCCGAAGATGCAGGTGTCGAGTGCGTTCTCGGGTTGAGGAACCTTAAAAAGTACGGTCCCATGCTGATGTTCGGCATGGGCGGGATCTACATCGAGATCATGAAGGCTGTCGGCTTCAGGATGGTGCCTCTGACCACCGAGGACGCCCGTGATCTCATCACGCAGTCACCGGGTTGGCCGATCCTGAAAGGCGCACGGGGACGCAAGCCGGTAGATGTCGACGCTATTGTCGATTCCATCCTTAGGCTCGGGCAGCTTGCATGGGAGAATCCCGAGATAGGTGAAATCGACCTTAATCCATTCATGGTCTTCCCGGATGGCAGCATGAACGTCGCGCTCGACCAGGTGATTGTCCTTAATCCGCCTGAAGAAGATGACAAGTATGCCATCGAGCACGCTGGAACGGCAGTCTGTAAAGGCTGTGGGAAAACCCATGACGGTCCCTGCAAGCCTGCTAAGAAGAAACGAGTAAAAAAAAAGACAACAAAGAAAAAGACAGTTAAGAAATCTTCGAGACCAAAGAAAGCATCACGCAGGAAAAAGAAATAATTCCATCTGCATTTAATAGTTCACGTAGCGCGGGCGTCCCGCCGGCTGTCTCGTGGACGTCCCGTCCGCATTTCGTCAAAATTCTACCCATGAAAAAGTCCAACCGTAAAGGGGACTGTCACCTTTTTGCGTCAATAGGCTTCTACAATTGTCCACTTTCCCTGAAGCAAAAAGGATGCCTGTCCCCTTTACGGTCATTTATCCCAACCTACTCCTAAACCCTTCTCATCAGTTATAATACCCTCCTAACCTTTCTCGTGGGGAGAAGAAGATGCCATCTAACCGATTCCGCAGTATCCACATTCTGTTAGCTCTTGCGTTCCTGTTCGCAGCCGGTAACGCTTACGCCGACATCGGATTCGATTCCGACGATCCACCCGACATGGAGGACACATACACCCTCGATGAAATCAACGCCATCGAACGCTCCCTCTGGGCCGCTAACCTGACCCTCGAGGACCTCAATTTCCGCAAGGATTACACCGAGGCCTACGAGTGCTTCCCGATCGTCAAGGATATGCTCGCCGACCCGATGCGTATCGCGAACGACATAGACTCGATGATCTGGTGGATCGATCACTGGGAGGAAACCGCTTCAAGCCCGTATGCAGAGGTCGCGGAAGGTATGCGTCACTACCCCGACATCAATATCAACCACGTCTGGGAGGCACTGGAAAACTACCAGAGCGCTATCGAGATGAATCGGGAAACTTCGCAAACCGAAGATTCCCTCATGTGGATTTTCGATCATGATATGGCCATCGATGTGGAACTGCCGTGGGACGAAGGTGAAGCTCAGATTCTCCGCGAGTTCATGCCCGACCAGCTGGCCTGGCATGATGTCTTCGAGTCCCCATACACAGAGGAGCAGGTCGAGGAATGGGAATCCATGCTTGAGAATGAGCCTGACGATTATATCTACCAGCTCATGTCCGAGTTCGAGGTCATGTACCTGTATAACATATATGGTTATGCCTGCCCCGACCCGCGAGGCTGGCTCGATGAACTTCCCCGGGATACATTCCCGAACTTCTACCCCGAGATAATCGAGACAGATTACGGTCGAATCGGGCTTGGCACCACGTCCGACGACGTCTGGGAGGGCGACTTCACGATCCTTATCGATCCCGCCGGTAACGACCGCTACGTTAACTGCCGCATAGGTGCGGCGTACGGGACTGAAGGCAATCACTTCGGGTATTTTGTCGACCTTGGCGGCGACGATGTCTACGATTGCGCCGACACGAACATCACTCTTGGTGCGGCGGTCATGGGAGTTGCGGCGTTTTACGATCTCGGTCAGGGAAACGATCGATACTACGCCGGGTCGTGCACTCTCGGAGCCGCGATGTGCGGGATCGCGACCTTTTACGACGACGGCGGTTCCGACATCTACGAGGGCAAGGTCTTCACGCAGGGTGCAGCCGGATTCGGGATCGGCGTTATGGTCGATGAGAGCGTTCACGAAGCCCCTGTCGTGCCTACTGACGAGGAGACTCCCGATCCGATCGACATAGGCGCCTTCGACAATGACCGTTACTACGCCTGGACAAACGCTCAGGCATTTGCGCGTACTAAGGGTGTTGCGATCTGCTCAAACGAACGTGGTAATGAAATATATGAAGCGGGCGGTGTTTACCTTCACGCTCCACTATTCGCCGACCGTTATCAATCCTTCAGCCAGGGATTCGCGATAGGTGAGAGGGGGATCGACTATGCCGGCGGTATCGCCCTGATCGTCGATTACAGCGGCAATGACCGCTACCTTGGCGACGTATACAACCAGGGTGTCGGCTACTGGTACTCCGCGGGACTGGTGTACGACGGCGGTGGAAACGATACATACGAAATGACCCAGTACGGCCAGGGTTCCGGAATCCATCTTGCGATCGGTGGGCTGATCGACGTCAGTGGGAACGATTCATACACGATGCATAATGGACTTGGCACCGGCGGTTCTCACGATTACGCCGCATCCGTTCTCCACGACCGCGATGGCAACGATCAATACTTCGGCAATACCTCCTGTAACGGTGGATCGCTCACCAACAGCGCAGTTTTGTTTATCGATCGCGCAGGAAATGATACATATGCGGGTCGAAGAAACAGCGGGATCAACTTCGCACGTCCCGCGCGCGGATTTACCAGCATCGGAGTGTTTGTCGATCTCGAAGGCGAGGATGATTACCTCGGTATCATGGACAACGGCATGCTCTGGAGCCACACGGATGTCGGTGTCGGCTGGGACATCATCCCTCCCCCTGTTCCCGAGGGTGAGGAGGTTGAGCCTGAACTTGAGCGTGGACAGCTTGGCGACGACGTCCCGCGTCCCGATGTGATTTCTCATGAGGGCGAACTCACGCAGGAGGTTTTCGATGAGCTCTGGGAGATCTCGATCAGGTGGGAGGTCGGCGACAACCGGATCATCGTCCCGGAAGCCCGTCAAAGACTGATCGACTTCGGTCCGGAAATTCTCCCGTATTTATCAACCGAATTCGACAACATGAACAGTGGTCTGGCCATTCGGGCGTTCGATTTTATTCTCGCTGCTTTAATGGAAGTCGACCGTGACGGTGTTATTGATGTCCTGAGGGAAAATCTGGCCAGCGACGAGGACATGCGACGGCGTATCGCGCTTGCGGAGATCAACACACTTCAGGCGACCGAGTTGGAGGCTGAGGTAGCTGCAATTCTTGACGATCCGGACCCGGGAATGCAGCGTCGTGCGATAAGTGTGATAGGCGGACTTGGCTCGCACGTCGCTGACGAGAGACTGATCGCAAATCTTGCAGAGGTGGACGACGAAGCCCTCGTAAAAGCCAGCATGGAGGCGCTGTTCCAGCTTGAGGTGTATACATGGGATAATCTAATACCACTTCTAGACCACCCGTACATCAGTGTCAGAGAAACTTACATAAGGCTCATAGCCGATCACTTTCCCGAATATTCTTCAAGATTACTTTATTGCTTATTTGAGTTGAACTGGAATCCAGACAGAAGGCCGATGATCAATCGCAGAGCTGTCAGATCAATCCTGGAAATTCTCGCCATAACGGACAGCGTCGGTCATATCCAGTCTTCGCAGCCGGATCTCATCGAGACTCTTGGTGATGCGCTGGATCACCCGGACTGGGGCGTACGTGCCGATATTATCAAAATCGCCATTCACTGGCAGGAGCTTGCATCAGTCGAAGTAACTGAAGACACACCGGAAGAAGAAATTCCGGACTACGATCCCGAGTTACTTACGGAATGGATTGCCCCACTGGTCGAGCAGATAAAAGAGTTGCTCGAAACTGAAACCGATCCCTATGTTCTGTTCATTGGTGATCAATTAACTGTCGACTATCCGTAGCGCCGCATGGCAATGCGTCGCGGATGACTTACTCTTTCGCATACCGTCCCACTACAACACCCGCAAGGTTGCAATGTGCCCGCGTTGTCGACGTGTCCACCCTCAAATTAACCATTCTTGGACCAATCGACTCAGCGTACGGACATCCCTCCGTCTCAATCAGATCGGGAGCAAGCCACGTAAGAGGTAAATACAACCTGTTCACACCGACGCCTTCACCCTTCAGGTCTTTTACGCAGTTATCGATGTCCTCGGGCTTCGTGTTCTCGGAGAAAATAAAAGTGAAGCGGTAAACAGCGGAATCAACCGGGTACGTCGGTATTGTGATCGGCAGACCTGCCATGTTCTTATGGTACAGGTACGCCATCCCCCGACGTTTATCGACGCGATCATCGAAATCCCCGACAGCGTCTGAGATCGCATCGGCTTCGACCGGATTGATCCTGAAGTAATAGATATCCGAGTATTTAGCGTGAAGGTTCTGCCATTCTTTCACTGCAGAATGATCACCGAACCACGCCTTCCTGCAGTACGGGTTGAATTCCTGAATAAATGCGTTTTTCTTATCCCTGTAATCCGCCGGACGCACCGGAAGGTCGTCAACAAGGGGCTCAAGTTCATTCACAAGGTCCTTATCGTCGGTGATAAGAGCACCACCACCGCTTGTCGGCCACAGTTTCCCATCCGCGAAACTCAAAATACTCGCCCTGCCGAACGACCCGAGCGGCTTTTCGTTATATTTTCCCCCGATTGACTGCGACGCATCCTCGATCAGTGTCGCACCCTTGTCTTCGCAGATCTTTACTATTTCATCAAGTGCGCACGGTATACCGAACTCGTGCGTGGCCAGAACCATGTCGCCTTCACGGCAGACCTCTGCAAGTCGACCGGGATCCATGTTAAGGTCTTCGCCGACATCGATAATTACCGGTTTTCGTCCCGTGTTCAGGACCGATGCAAGCCGGGTCATGCAGGAAATAGCCGGCAGTATCACCCGACCGTCCGGTGCAGTTAATTTATCTATCAGCAGCATCAGGGCGGTCGTGTCCCGTCCCGTCAGCAACGCTTGCCGCCGTCCGAAATAACCCGACAGCCTTAATAATCGTTCGGTATCTTTGATTGTGTCTGTCATCGAATTTTCCTTAACCAATCAGCGTAAATTATTACAGAAATTTGTTCTAGTATCGCCTTTTAACGTGCAGACCAAACTGAGCCATGAATGGTGGAAGATCCCTGACAATGTCGCGGTCGATATCACGGATATTATCGTCAAGTTCAGACCATGGAACGATAAACGGGTTGGTCTTGTCCTCGTAATCTTTCCTCGGACCCAGTTTCCATCCCTGGACGAGCCTTTCAACGGTCCACCGTGCATGTTCCATCTCCGCCATGATCTCAATCTCGGTCGGTGAGAACTTCACCGGCTCAGGGGCGTCACCATCTGATGGCTCGAGCGTGCACCCGATCTGGTTTAATTTCTGCACGATGTGATCGGCAGCATGAAGGTTGGAATTCTGCAATTCTTCCGTAAGATCATCCCAGTTGACCAGCGATTGCGGGCTCCACGGCATCAGTATGCCCTCGTGCTGTCGGTAAAGCTCGTGAAGAGCCCGGCCAATTTTCAACCGAAGCTGATCGGGAAGCTCGGGAATCCCGGTTCCGACATATGCGCGAAGCACGAATGGATCGTTTGGGAGGACTACAAGCTTGTCGAAGGTCTTCCACGTTGCGTCTTCGGCGGCAAGTCTCGCGTACGTTTCACCGTCCCCGACAATTGCCACAGTTGCACCGAGTGTAATGCCGAGCCGATACTCGAACTCGGAGATTGCCCGTCCACCGATGCCCAGGATCTTCACCTGTGACACTTCGATACCCGACGCGATAATATCCGTCCAGTACTGGATCGGCTGCAGCGGGGAAAATTCGTCGCCGGGTGTCCTCCTGATCTCAACGTACCGGGGATCTATCTCAGCAATGTCGGGAATGTTTTCAGGTACATAACCGATGGTCTCAACGAAATTATTGGCCTCCTGGATATCGCCGACCAGTCCGCTGACACCGGATGTAGTACCACCGGAGATTATTGTTCCGTTGTAGTCCCTGAACGCATCGATGATGATGCTCCTGAACCTGTCGAGCCTGCTGGCCCAGGCCTGGCTTGTTGATCCGGCGACAATCGTTACGGTGCCTTTTACCGGCTTCACGTCCTTAGTCTGCCTGCCGGTGACGCAGGTGACAGCCTCCGAGTCCGAGAATTTCACGGCACACGCGAGTTCCATCAGGCGCTCAGCCCAGTCGAAACCCTCGTACGTGCTCAGGTGCTCCTCAAGATTTTTCAGGGAGTTGTACGAGGTGGAGATCATGAACAACGCGGTCGAGCACTGTATAGCCCGAAGGTAGGCGCGCATGCTCATGTAGGGCTTCTTTACAAACATGTAGAATTTTGCCATGTCGTAGAATGCCCAGGGATAGTTCATCCCGACTTCGACCTGTTTCGCGCACCGTTCTATCGATGAATTGATCGCCTGCGTCAGGAGCGTGATAATCGAGGCATCGTTACGGTTCCTGATCTCGTATTCAAGGTAATTTCCCAGCACGTAGGAATTACCGGGATCCGCTTCGAACGCCTGTTTATATAGCTCAACAGCCTTTGTGTCATCGATATTTTTCCACGTTCCGGCCAGCGACGAGATCGCATCGCTGTCCTTCGGATCGAGTTCTATCGCCTTCCGCAGGTATTCCTGACCCTCTTTGTATTCAATCGAGTCGGGTGATTTCTTGTGATGTTTGCACAATGCGATGCCGAGGTCACGGATTATTGGCTGGTATTCGGTTTCGACATGACTGGAAAGCACGTTGATTGCCTTGTCCCAGTCACCGATTGATATAGCCAGCTTGCCGATCTTCGATGCGATTTTATAATTGTCGGGAGCTGACTTATAAATTATCTCCTGTATACCCATCTCCTCATGAATCTCGTCACTTGTAAGGTACGATTCATAACTGGCGAGGTATTTCTGTATTTCGTTGATGATCCCGGTGAGGATCGTATCGGCGTTCTCCAGTATGGCTGCTACTACCGCCAGTTCCCTCTGGAACACGGGCGGAAGCACGAAAGTTCCCTTGTACGCGTGCTGGTGAGAAAATTCCGACCACGCATGCTCCAGGAGCGTGCGGACCTGTATCTCGACCTTCATGGGGTGGGTGTCATCTGGAAGGATCTCGGGAGGAATTTCAACCGGCACGGGACCTGTCGGAAACATGCCCGGACTCACCGAGACAACGTAATGGACCGAACGGTAACCGAATTCATTTACATCGAGGCGTTCCTCAACCCGTACACTGTTGGTCCAGTCGACGTTAAAGGACGATTCTATAAAACTACAGACCGCCGCATGCTCCGAGCGTGTCTGGACAATAATACGTCCGCCGCAAAGGTCGGTAAAATCCCTTGCCGGATCCTCAAACTCCCAGCCCTTACGGATAACCTTCTCGCTGAAACTCGCCACGGTTTTAGGTCGGACCTGAACGATGGCCCGTGGTGCAATATCCGCGATCGCTGCCCTGAGAACGCTGAACAGGAACCTGGAATAGATTTTAAAGCGCGGACGGACCGTGACAAACTCTGCTGTCTGCTGCTCAACCCTCTCAACGTCTATGTTCTTCCCTGGCAACATTCTAGTTTAGCCTTTTACTGGCTTGTCTCACGTTATGTGTTCGGTTCCCCGATTGCAATTAGTATAGAGAATATCGTTCAGATAAGCGCACAATGGAATCTGGTCTATGTCATTTGGATTTAACCAGACGTACATACTGTGCTCATCACTGAGAATAATTTCGGAGTTTTCAGTCTGCGCCGTCATTATCAGGTGAACGATCCGCCAGTCCGGCAGATCGTCCTCGACAGCTCCCAGGAAGCCATTGATCGATACGTTCAGGCCGGTTTCCTCCGCAACTTCACGTAACAGGGCATCTTCGAACCTTTCCCAGGAGTCGACCTTGCCCCCGGGAAGGTCCCACCTGTCTGGATTCCAGGTGCTCATCCCGGCACGTTTCAGGAACAACCAGTGCCCCGATTCATTGCTGATCAGGATTTTCACTGACAAAGAAAATGGTTTTGGTGTCATAAATTACCGGCCAGAACTGCAGGATAAGGGTAGAATTTAACCTTTATCGAAGCGTTCGTCAATGCACTAACGACCCGCTGACGCATCAGCGGGTGAAATATTACCATTTTAGACTGACTGTAAGTGCGGTAAAAGAAACTGATTTTCCGGGCTTAACCGGGCGGTACGAGCGGATTTACCACTGTTTCACCCTCAAATCCCGCCAGTATCTGGGTTATCTGGGTGGCAAGCGTTTCTTCCATCGCTGCGAGGATATCCGCCGCACTCGACTCATCCATTTCGTTAAGAATAAGGCTTGCTCGATCCGCACCGAGGTTCGATAAGATCATTGCCGCTTCATCCGAACCCATCTCTTCGTATATCAGGGCCACGTTGGAGATATTTTCGTCACGGGAAAGATTCAGGACATCCTGGAGTCTCGCGATCTCGTCCTCCCTTTCCTGCACGAGTGTCTGTTCCGCTGCAAGCTGCTCTTCGAGCGACGTGACCCTGTTCTCTGCTACGTCACGCTGGTTCCTGAAATCGATGACCATCTGGGAAAGTCGATCCTCTTCGGAAACGGATACCGGAGTTGCCCCCTCCTCTTCCTCCGCTTCCGGATCCAGGTACTGGGACAGGAATGGGATACCCGCAACTGCCTCCGGTACGCTGAATGTTATTGCTCCCATGGAGGCGCCAACGACCACCAGAATAATGACGACGACCAGAAGCAGCCAGCCCACAATGTTTCCCCGCTCGTTCCTCATTGTTTTCCTGTTGAACATCGACTTTTATCCCTGTTATCGAAATATGTCATCTGCAGGTGGAATTTTACGCTAGAAACAACGTCTATTCACTAATGCGCACGTGACGCATAATCGCAAGGTCATCGAGAGTCCTGTTTTCATCACGGTAGTAATCCTTAAGCCAGGTTTTCCACCTTCGTTCGCGATGCAGCTCGATTGCCCTTTCATCGCGACGTCTCGTTACGAGCTTCTGCCTGGCCTTCTCAACTTCCTCTTCAGCCGTCTGTATCTCTTCCTCGGTAACCCCGATTGCTTCCTCGATCCGGAGCATGTGCTCGTGGATGTTTATCACTTCATGGCGGGATGTACCGCGCTCGATGGACTGAAGTCGCCTGATCCTGGCCTCACTCCTGCTTTGCCTGAGGCTTACGGCATGATTCTGCGTCCTTGTAAGAGTGCCAATTCGCTGTGCAAGTTCGACCCGCTCCACCTGTGTCATTGACCGGCGGTACCGTAGAAGCTTCTCAAGTCTGTAATTGAACTGTCTCACGAGGTCTCCAGGTTTCAGTCTTCATAAGCTCCGGGCGGAAGCAGCGACGGAGCGGCATTATCCGGAGCGGTGGAAACGTTGTTCGTCTGCGCCGGAGGCGGAGCCTGAATTTCAGGTTTGTACGTTTCCTTTGATTCTCCAATCGCTCCACGCAGGCCTTCTATCGCGGCTTCGAAGGATGCTCCCTCCATCATGTCCTGTTTCAGGAAATCGTTTATACCGTCGATACGGTCAAGTGCGGCATCCACACGGGCGTTGGCGCCTCTCTGGTATGCGCCGATATTGATCAGGTCCTCCATCTCGCGGTATGCCGACAGGTGTTCCTTCAGTTCTCCTGCAATTCGACTATGTTCAGCGTCAACGACCTGACGCATGACCCTCGACACGCTTCCGAGAACGTCCACGGCCGGATAATGGCCCCTGTCCGCAAGTTCCCTGGCCAGCACGATATGACCGTCGAGGGTTGCGCGTGAAATATCCGAGATCGGCTCGGCAAGGTCATCGCCCTCGACTAATACCGTGTAAAGCCCTGTAATACTTCCGGACTCGCAGCGTCCGGCACGTTCGAGAAGCTTGGGTATGATCCCGAACACACTCGGTGGATATCCACGCGTAGCGGGTGGTTCACCGGCAGCCAGCCCGACCTCACGACCGGCCAGCGCGTAACGCGTGAGCGAGTCCATCATGAACAGGACGTCCCGTCCTGAATCCCTGAAATATTCGGCTATCGCGGTTGCGGTGAGCGCTCCTCTCAAACGGAGAAGTGCGGGCTGGTTCGATGTGGCAACCACCACCACGCTTCTTTTCAGGCCTTCCTCACCAAGATCGCGCTCTATGAACTCCCTTACTTCCCTGCCCCGCTCCCCGATCAGGGCGATTACATTTATATCAGCCTCGGTATACCGGGCCATCATGCCCAGAAGTATGCTTTTCCCGACCCCGCTTCCTGAGAAGATGCCGACTCTCTGACCTTTCCCGAAAGTCAGTGCGGCATCGATCACCCTCACGCCCGTAACCATCGGTTCGTCGATCAGCGGACGGGTAACAGGGTTGGGTCCCGGACGGTTCAATGGAATCGAAAGCCCTCGCGGGAATTCCGGACCACCATCGGATGGGTTTCCCAGTCCATCTACGACTCTTCCGATTAGAAATTCACCAGCGTTGACACTTAGTCCATTGGAAACAGTGCGTACGGTAGCCCCTGGACGGACTCCTTCAAGTTCTCCGAACGGTAGAAGTATCACCCTTCGGGAATCGAATCCGATAACCTCGCACATCAGGGGATCGCGGTTTGCACGTTCGACCATCACGACCTGTCCCTGCACCGGATTGGGCAGTGCGGCTTCCAGTCCTATACCAACCAGCTTGGTTACTACACCGACGGCTTCGAATGCGGGTACCGCGTCCAGGGTCTGACTGAATTGTGCAAGATCGAGAGACTGATCGGTGGCGGGATCAGTCACCATCTTCTCCCCCGGCGCACTCGTTGACTCCCCCAGCAAAATTACGCGCCTGGTCGCTAAGAATGTCCCCGATTTTCTCAAGTGAACCGATAAGGTCGGCGTCGATGCGTCCTGAATCGCTTTCAAGGCGCAGGCTGCCGGGCTTCAACGATGGATCGGCCCTGAGAGCGGTATTCAGCGTTTCAGCCGGTCCTCCCGCATCCTGCAGATACGTCTCAATTACATCGATGTCATCTGAACTCGTGATAAGGGTTATCTTCGAGTCCGGTGGCATACGCTCGAGAAGATGCGCGGCACGCTCCGCGATCGCCTCTGGACGGGAGTTCAGCTCGCAGACCAGTATTTTTCCGGCCAGCTTGCATGAGAAATCGATGATCCCGCCCAGGTTGGAGCTCATGAACTCCGCACGAATCGCGCGGAGTGTATGTATCTCATTTTCAAGGT
>JAUWTM010000106.1 GCA_030614715.1 Planctomycetota bacterium | reverse complement strand
CCGTATCGTTGGGAACACCCGACGGATTTGAGTAGTCCACACCCAATTCCTCGACTATCACCCATACCTCATTACCCTCGATGCAGGTCACATTATCCGCAGGGATCTCGACACGGTACTTATGCCAGTGATTTGTATTGATAAACGGGATCATCTCATCGGAATTCAGAGGGTAGACGGTCGAGGTGACTGTGCTTTCAATGAAAATCCGGTAATCCTCCATCGGACCGGAACTGACCTGTGCATCCCAGTCGAAAATACTGATTTCCAGTTTCAGAGTTCCTCCATTTTCGGACTCATCAATATAGTAAAGCTCACTTTTATCAGTCAGGATGCACCCGACAGCCTCCTCCGCGTGCGACGGGTGGAATTCGGGGGCTGCACCCGCCCAGTTTGCCGTGACAGCATAACCGAATTTTATTCCCGGATCGGGTTTTGGAAACCTGATCTCGTAGGTGCGCGTATTTACCATCCCTGACAGGAAATAACCGGTCTGTAACTCGCCTGCGATAAGATAACTCCAGAGATCATCATTCTCTCCCAGGCACTCGCCGTAATATTTATACGGGTTCAGTGTTGCGGTTGCATTGTATCCATTCGCAGCAAAATTACCGTGTGTGTAACCGAAAATACCCGGGCTCATAAATTCCACCGGATTAAACCACCTTGTATACCCATCGGCGTTCAGCAGAACCTGGTCCGTGCCGTAATCCGGGAATAACAGGTCGTCATCATATTTCAGTTGATTCGATCCCTCGCCAATAAACACTCCCCGGACATCGTACCCGTTGTACTGTTCCGCGTAAGAAAACGGATGCCTGATAGTCACATCGAGTTCAATGTCAATGTACTCGTTGCCGGGATTAACATTATTGACGCTGATTTGCAGATCCGAGGGATCATTGTTGAGGAAATTTACTACATTGACAGTGAACATCGCCTGACGGTCAGGTGTAATTTGTACCGTTGCCTCAATTGCATCGATGTTGACATCGTAGTAGCCCCACAAATTAGGTTGAGATGTCAGTATAGATTTGTTTCTGGTCGAAGTTATTGACAGGTCAAGTGGCGAGGATGACGGATCGTTCCCGGAACACGATAGTGTGAAAATCAACAGACAAAGGGTCGTTAGCAGGGCGATGGAAATCTTCATCACGCCTCCCTTGCAGGCACCCTGTTGAATAATAATTTTACCACGATTTTGTCATCAGGTTGCGAAAACTGAATTCGGAAATACAAAAATGTGTCAATAAAGAATAAACTCCGGATGAGTGTTCGTTGTATTAATTACCCCAATCTTCTAAAATAATCCCAACAGGGAGGTCCACATGCATCGACCAGCATTCATTTTAATGACCATGCTCACCAGTATTATGCTTGTACCGGGCTGTAGCGGTAATAAGACGGTGAATCCAGTCGTTCCTCCTGACGTACCTGTCATAACAGGCTCGATTACCGATTCACCCCAATCCGATACAGTCCTCTGGGGATATTACGATCTGATTTTCGATTTCGAGAACGAAACAGCCGTCGTGGAGCCGAACCGGTCGATTATGTACACGGTTAACATCGTCCAGTTCCTCAACATGGACCCGGCCGGAGTGTCGATCAGTAATTTTTCAGCGCTTTCAACCAGCTCTAAAATAACTGCAACGATGGATATCACCATCACGCACCCGCTCGACAATGAAAAATTCGATGGTTACGACGTACGGGGCATCTTCATTGGTGACGGGTCGAGGACATTGAACTACGGTCCAGGTTTGACTATCCCAGTTGAATCGGTCGATCAATGGCTTAAAAACTACGATGGCTTTACCAGGTGGTACAACCCGACAGAGTTTACAAACGAGGGGATTTTCGGGTACACACAGGGAAACCTGGCTCCTGCGTCCTACACGGGCACAGGGACGATGAATCAATACAAGTATTTTGGCCACGGATTGAGCGCTGGCGAGAACATCACCGATTACCTGGACTACCCTGATCCGGACGCCGGGTATTTCCTGCACGGAACCAGTAACACCAGGCATTATGAAATTTACTTTCCATTACCGGACCCGGGACTTAAATATGGTTACGCAATCATCGCGAGCTGGGCCGGTGGCGACTCACAGTATCATCCTGCCCACGCCCCCGAAGCTCCTTTCATCGATGTCTATCACACGCAGGACGGTGTGTATTACGTCGATGAAACTGATAACGGCGGGTATATCGTATTCAGTGTCCAAATCTTCGATTGGCATTCAACTCTGACCGGTGGTGTGATGGAGGACTACACTATTGTAGTAGACAGCCTTATCCTGTCAGAACCTTACTATGCTACACTTGGTCAGATGACTCCCATTGGCACCGATGGGTCTATTTATTTTTATGCTCTTGAAGTTCCTGCGGATAATGTAACCGCTCCAGGCCATTACGATTTTTACGTGTTTGCCGAATATCCGGACCATAACTACTCGAATCCGTTTGGGGTGCCTAATGATCTGGAATCAACTCCCCTGGCAACCGGCTGCTGGAACTTCGAGGGGGTAGATGATGAGCATCCCAATCTTAATCTAACAGTGCTGGATCCAAACGGTGGAGAGGTCCTTATGGCAGGTCAGCCGGCCTTAATATCATGGACTGGAGGCAGTCTTGGCCATTTCTTCGATCTTTATTACTATAAAGACGGTAACCCATCCAACGAGATTGAAATTGAATCGCACCTTCTAGCGGAGGGCTATTATGACTGGGAGGTCCCATTCGATAAATCTACCACTGTACGGTTCGGTGTACGCAGTGAGCTGTACCCGACCATCTTCGATGTTTCCGACGCAGATTTTACGATCACCTGGGCTGAGCTTGAGATAACTGCACCAAACGGTGGCGAAACCTGGGAAGTCGGAACCACTCACGACATCACCTGGACATCAGACAGCATGAGCAGCACTGTAAGTCTCGCTTACTCGAAAGATAATTTTGTCTCTGACATCAATGTCATTGAAGGGAATGTTGTGGACACAGGCAGCTACGAGTGGTCAGTACCGGATGATCTAAGTAATTCTGTAAGGGTGAGGATCGAATCAGACACGTACGATTACGCATCGGACACATCCGATGCTGTTTTCTCAATCGTAGTGTACGACACCGGATGGGCGTACACCCAGATGGGCAACTACGGTGACGACTGGGGAGATTCGGTCGCCGTGGACTCATCCGGGGATATCTATGTCGCAGGAAGCTACGTTTTCAGCAACAACATCAGATGCGGTTTTTTTTTCAAGTACGACCAGGCAGGCCTGGTGTTCCAGAAATTCCTTCACCCAACTGAACTGTCCAGCATATGCAGGGTAAAGGATATCGCCTTCAACGAGAGCGACGCACTTTATGTAGTCGGCGAATTTACGGGAACGGTGGATTTCGATCCTGGGCCCGGAGGGACAAATACAGCATATAAAACATCCGCTGGTGGTACGGATTGCTTCATGCTGGAGCTGGATACCGATTGTAATTACGTGAATATCCTTACGTGGGGAGGTACGTCATGGGACGGCGCGTACGCGATCGATATCAATTCTCAGGGCAACCAGTATGTCACGGGATACTACATGGGCGGGCCTGTCGACTTCGATCCCGGTACGGGCACATCGTATAAGACATCTACAGGCCAGGAGGATTGCTTCCTGACTACGTTCAACAATACGAGCGGGTTCATTTGGGTACGCACGTGGGGCGGTACCGGATACGAATACGCTAATGATGTAGCGCGTATCGGCACCACTGTCTACGTTACTGGTGGATTCTCTGGAACAGTCGATTTCGATCCCTCAGGATCATTTGATAATCACGTTGCCGAAGGAAACCTTGACGCTTTCCTTATCGGAATCAGCTTCACCGGCGGTTATGCATGGACGAGGACCTGGGGTGGAATGGACGACGACGTGGGTGAGGGCCTTGCTGGCGATAGTTTGAATAATATCTATGTCGCCGGTCATTTTGCCAACGAACAGGTCGACTTTGATCCCGACCCGGTTGACGAGGATCTACACATTGCACTCAGTGCTGACGCCTTTGTCAGCAAATTCGATTCTACCGGGGATTTCATCTACGCTCTGACATGGGGTGGAGGAGCCAGGGAGAGGGCACATTGTGTTCTGCTGGATGATTACGGGAACCTGTACGTAGGCGGAATGGCTGCACGCGCTGGTTACTTTACTGATTTCGATCCGTCAACCGGTGAATATCTGGTGCAATCGGATGGTTCGTTCCTGAGCTGCCTGGACGAAAATGGAAATCATAACTGGGCACGGACATGGGGTACGAGCTACATTGCCTCCGATGCTGCCGTGTACGGACTTGCCTCTGGTGATGATGGAATCGTCTACGCTGTAGGATCCTTCGACGGAACGGACATTAACTTCGCACCTGTAGGTTTTTGTTCAGGTTCGTCGGATCTTCATAGTGCAACATCGGGTTACGATTTCTATATTACAAAGTACCGCTCCGACGGCTGCTGGTAGGTCCGCAGTATAGAGTTTAAAAAAACTCTCCAGCATGAAACAAACTCCGACAGGAAACCGGAGTACGTGCAGATCTAACCGGGTCTTGTTATGTTAAAAACAGGCAGAAATTTTGTCATTAATTCCTTAGTTTTTGAATGTTATAATTATCTGCGTTCGTGTAGGATTACGATGACATTCATCTATCATCCCGCTCAGCTGGGAGATAGTGACAACGCGGTTACGGACGCCGGGAGCATAAACTAAACATACAGAAGTCAGGAAAATTTCAAATGAATCAGGAAAAAGCAATAATTGGTTTCAGGACAGTTGGCATATTTGTACTGCTCATTGCATTAATAGTATTTTTATCGGGCATTTCCAATACTCTCTGGGGTGGAAAACCGGAGGCGCTCCCGGAACCCACGGATTTTACAATAGATGAAGGCATGACGCTTCAGGATTTTGGCGCGGCCAATGACCTGACAAACCCGATGCTAAAGGAGATTTTTGGACTCCAGACCAACTCTGAATTGCAGAATATACTGTCTGATTACGGAACACCTGAACAAATCCAATCATTTGCCACCGCAAAACTGGCTTTGGTTGCTGAAGAAGAATCCAAAAACTGGATCAAGATAGCGATCAAATTCGTTCTCTGGTCCGCGTTTTTAATTACGGTATTTCTTGTATTTAAACAGCGGAAAGTGACCCCGGTCATCAGGTACTCCACACTGGTCAGTTCGGTTTTAATTTTTGGCATCATAATGGGTTCGGACCCAAGCCCGATGGGAACAGTAAAGGACGCTATTTACCTCTATGGTGCGAAAGGAGCAATTTTTTCACAACGAATGATTGCCTTAGTAGTCTTTTTACTGATGGTATTCATTGCTAA
Source organism: Planctomycetota bacterium (assembly GCA_030614715.1). Classification (GTDB taxonomy): domain Bacteria; phylum JAJVIF01; class JAJVIF01; order JAPKYR01; family JAPKYR01; genus JAUWTM01. Next base: position 10,419 of record JAUWTM010000106.1, on the reverse strand, counting down.
CAAGTACATATGCTCGTGGGGCTGCCAGGCAGGTGTTCTGCAGGATCTGATTTTCCGTATGAATCAGAACTCCAAAAGAAAATCGCTTCTGGGCAAACAGGTCAAAATCCCATTTGTCATCACCAATACCCTACGAATCATCTTCTTTGTAGTATTTACCATACTCGCATTTGGATGGAGTCTGGAAGTTATCGAACCGATTGATCCTTTCAGAATTTACAATCCTGCACACCTCACCCTGTCGGCAATAATTGCCGTAAGTGCGATCTACCTTATCAGCCTTTTCATCTATCGACCCTGGTGTCATTTCGCTTGCCCCTTCGGACTTACCGGCTGGATTGTTGAAAAGATCAGCCTGGTCAGGATCAGCGTCGATTACAACACCTGTATCGCCTGCCAGAAATGCGCTACAGCCTGTCCGTCCACTGTCATGAATGCCATTCTAAAACAGGAGGAAAAGACGATTCCGGATTGTTTCTCCTGCTATACATGCAGAGACGTTTGTCCCTCAGATTCGATTAGTTACTCAACGAGGAAAAGGGTTAAAGCACCATCCGGATTTTTCAGTAAAAAGAAGTGATCGGAATGCTGAAACAACCGTGGGTGTAAAATCCAGTTGCATGATACTTCTCCGGGCCGTAACCCGACCACTCCGAGTTCGACTGGTCCACCGCAGAAACCCGCTTCAAGCGCCCGTCATCGGTGTACTCGCAGCGGGAATATTTTTATAATATATCCGTATAAAACACCGACTTAATTAATCTGAAGTAAACCTTAACTACATGACATATTATGCGTCAATTAAATTTGTCATCATGCAGATATTCTGCTATATTAGAATCTGACTTTCGGATGCAGAAACTCAATGGTAATGAATATGGCTGAGTTTATTGGCCATCCTTTTTAGGGGCTTCCATGACTTGTAAATATTTACTTGCAGTCCTGATTTTGATTGTGCTGACAGCATGCTCGTCTGGGCAGACAGCAATCAATCAGGACCCAACAACTCCAACCCTGACGGATCAATCAAACACTCCCCAACATGCAGAATCAAGCATCAACCTGTGGGGATACTGGGACGTCTCGATGGACCCGGATACCGGTGAAATCGAAATAACACCTGCGCGATCGACAGAGATGATCCTGAACGTTACATCATTTATCGATGGTCCCCCGCCCAATCTGACGATCGATATCCTGGGCTCCGACCCGCAACCAGGTTACACTGGTTTAACACTGGATGTCGGCCTGGAGCATCCATTCCCGGGTGCACCTGAGACATCAGCTTTCGATGTCATGGGCATTTTCATGGGGAACGGTACATCGATGTTCCAGGACACGGATCTGTCGATTCCCGGTGCTGCAGACCAGCGTTTGCTCAATTCCGACGGGTTCACGCGATGGTTCAATGCAGATGAATTCTCCACGGCTGGTCAGCAAAGCCCTCTTCAGGGCTACGTTCCGTCAATCCTCGGGACAAGCGGATACACCCCGACAGCTAACCTGAATCCATATAAATACTTCGCCGATGGCCTGGGGGCTGACACCGATCCGTTCACTCACCTTAGCTCTTACATGTACAGCCGAGGTATCTTCAGGGCCGGATCTACAAATCACAGAAACTTTGAGCTGAGATTTCCGACTTCGACTGGCATTAAATTCCAGTTTGCCGTTACAGCTAACTGGGCCCAGAGCCTGACGTACCCCGACCCGCCATTGACACCCGCTGACTGGCCTGTCGATGCCAACGCCCTTGAGGCAGTTGCCCTTGATGTTGATAACTACAGCTCGATTTACCATCTCGAAGACGGAACGTCAGGCGGCAGCATCAACCTTGAATTCAGCCTGCTTGACTGGGATGCCCCTCTCAACGGTGATGGTGAAGTAGAGCAATACAATATCAATGTGTACTCCGAGCTCTGGGATGGCTGCATGGAACCGGACATGACCCCGGTGTATTCATGCGACAACTTTCACACTTTCAGTTTCCAGTACGACGTCGGAGAATTAACCTCTAACGATCCGATTCCGTTGTGGGTGGAGGTAGTATACGAGGATTATGATTACTCAAGCCCCCTTGGAGTTGAGAATGATGCGGACGGGAACCTGACGAGTTACTTCGTAACGGAGATTCCAGTACCCGATTTCATTTCGACCTCAGATATTTTAATCACGGTTAACACACCGTCCGACGGCGACATCCTCTATGAGGGTACATCCTTTAACATTACCTGGGAAACCGTCAACCTCTACAGCGATGTCGACCTTGCGTATTCTACTGATGATTTCGCTGCTGATATAAACCTCATCGCAGAAGGCATTGAAGACTCAGGCTCATTCTTATGGGAGGACATCCCGGAAGTATCATCGAACACAGTTAAAATCAGGATTAATTCCACGGAAGATCCTGAGATATTCGGGGCGAGTAACGGATATTTCAGCATGGTGAAATCCTGCGGCACCTGGTACACCGCCGAGACTTTCATACCTGATCCACAGCCGAACCAGATCGGCGTCCCGGTTGACCTCGCGATCTATTCCGACGGTGAAAATCAGAGCAGGTGCCAGCTCCTTGATGCGGCAAATGAAAACACCTTCATGATATTCGATGACACCTATTCGAACATCCTGCAATCATGGAAGTACATTGAAGCACAAAACATGAAGAATAATGGTGTCCATGTTGACACCATCCATAATTTCGACACCTTCACCGACGGCACATGGCTTTTCATGACCAACAACGATGACCACCCGGCGGTTCCAGCCTACGTGCAGGACCCCATGCATGGTTGCATCAGCGGTAATAACAACGTAACAGGTGACTTCGCGACCGACGGATTCGGGATACCCAATTTCCTGTTCCACGGTGACGGCGGCAGCAGCAGTACACCTGACCCGGAAGCCTGGCCGTGGCGATATATCTCTGATGTCTCCTCGGGGGTGATCGGTGGGATTGGCGGCGATTTCAGCGATTCCCGGGCCTATTACATTTTCCCGATGAGTCCGCTGGAGGATGAGCCTACCGGCTGGATCGGACTCGGTGTAGCCCAGTTAATCGATGGCGTATACAACACAGGTTACTGGACAGCTTCAACCGGCCAGGACTGGGTGGGAAGTGGTCTGGTCGACGATTCCAACGCCCGTGTAATGGCTCTGGCAGCGGATGACGATACAGGAATGACGATCTCCGAAAGCGACCAGGTTGTCGCTTACTGGATCCTGGACACGTCGGGAGTCGGGCAGGCACACCTGGTTTCGATGGAGCTGAGTGCGGACTATCTTGTCCTGCCTGAAGATCAGCTGGACAGCGAAGAGTACGGAACCGCGATACCGGTGGATGTTGAGATGGTTCCATCCAGGGCACATGGATACGACGTTTGCGGTTTCAACTGGCTTACAGCCCTCCTGGATAATGGAGATGGCACGTGGTCGGTGGGGGTCTGGGAATTCAACTACGAGTACGCTGGTACATCGGACAGCCCCGGAATTTTCCATCTCATCGACATAACTGATCCCGTGGATGGAATTCCACAGGCTATCGATGTCGATTCCACCGACTTTGAAATACATGTTCTTTATCTTGATGACGGTAATTACACCGTGGACGTTTTGAAATACCAGGCCTGAGCCTGCTGACAGGATTTTCGATATACAGACCTTGTTAACTTTTCATACTGACCAAGGATGAGACGCATGAAGAAGCAGATCACACCAGTAAGGATATTTACGTACATAATCGTTTTATCTCTCGCGGCAGGTTGCTACTCGCTGATTTCCTGTTCAGGTGGAAGTAATCCGGTAGAGCCATCCAACACTGCAACTTATGTCGGGACGTCAACATGTGCAGGCTGCCACCAGCCATACAATGCGAAGTTTGCCCTGTCCGGCCACGCATCCATAATGTCAGCCGTAAACGGGGCTTCGGCGCCAACGTACCCGTATTCATCTATTCCGTCTCCCCCACCCGGCCAGACGTGGGCAAATATAGCCTACGCAATCGGGGGTTACGCATGGAAAGCACAGTTTGTGAGCAGTAACGGCTTCATGCTGACGGGCAACCAGGCGCAGTACAACATTAATTCCGGAGCATGGAGTGATTATCAGGCTGGACAGCAGGCTGGCTATGACTGCGCGAGGTGCCACACGACGGGATATTCATCCAGTGGCAACAAGGATGGACTTGCCGGAATCACGGGCACATGGGCATTCAATGGCGTCCAGTGCGAGGCATGTCACGGTCCGGGAAGCTTCCATGTGGACAATCCCATTGCTGACAATATAAACCTTGATGCCGATGCTGAAGACACCTGTCAGAGATGTCACACGAGGGCGAGTAACACTACGATTGAAGCGGCAGGAGGCTTCCTGAAAAATTACCAGCAGTATACGGAAATGAACAGGTCCCCTCACCGGATCGTTTTTGATTGCACAACATGCCATGACACCCACGCAAGTGCGGTTTACAGCGATCCGGATATCAACCCGGACAGGGGTATTCATACTGATTGCACAGAGTGTCACACGGCTTTTGATGTGCGGCAGAAGTCTGCCACAATGCGTGATTCAGGCGTTACATGTTCGGACTGTCACATGCCCCCGATGGTTTATTCAGCCGAGGGAAACATCGCAACATTCACTGCAGATATCTCCACCCACCTGTTCAGGATAAATACAGACATCTCCGCAGCTCAATTTATTACAGATGGATCAGAGTCAAACGCATATATCACCGTTCAATATGCCTGCCAGCGCTGCCACATAGAGGGCGGTGGAGCATCCGTGATTACGCTCCAGCAGCTTGGTGACTACGCATTGAATTATCATGGCGACATCGATCCTGATTCTTATGTGACCAGCAGCACGTGTAAGATGTGTCACCCGGATATAAACGAGCTTTACGAACAGACCAGTCATCCGTACCAGTTGACACGTATAGAATCAGGGGTTGCACCTGAGTATCCCTTCAGTTCAGTACCGTCACCTCCTCCCGGCTTCACCTGGGACCAGATCAGGTACGTGATCGGCGGGTATGCATTGAAAGCGCGTTTTATCGGCCAGGATGGGTACGTTATAACCGGGAATCCCTTTGATAGCACACAGTACAACCTTGAGACCGGCACGTGGGTCCCCTTCCGTCCCGGTGAACAGGTTCCTTACACTGACGGAGCGTTACAGACAACCGATTACAGTCCCTCCGGTCACCAGGACAACCTTCCGGGCATTGAAGGAAAATGGACGGAGGCTGGTGTGGGATGCGAGGCATGTCATGGCAGCGGAGGTTCCCATTTAATCAATCCGTCCGTTTTAACGATTAACGTGGGTATCACTCCTGCCGAGCAGTGCAGCCTGTGCCATATCGGGGATACCCAGGGAATAATCGGCGCGGAGGACGGCTTCATTAGAAACGTCGAGCAGGCAGACGAGATTGCACAGTCGGGTCACAGCAATCTGAATTGCGCGACCTGTCACGACCCGCACCGCAGCGCGACTTACAGCGACCCTGTGCTTAATCCCAACATGGGGATGCGGACGGACTGCAACCAGTGTCATCCGAACCAGGTCATTAACCAGAAATCCGGAACGATGATTAACGCCGGGGTCACCTGTCTTGAATGTCACATGGCGCCCATGGTGAAAAGTGCATCAGGCAATCTTGACATTTTCACCGCGGACATGAGAACGCACCTGTTCAACATCAATACTGACGTGGCAGCCGATCAATTCACAGCTGACGGCACACAGTCAAATCCATATATCACGGTTGCGTACGCCTGCCAGCGATGCCATATCGAAGGAGGCGGCGCATCAATCATCTCCCTCGACAGCCTGGCCACCTATGCAGCGGATTATCACGATCCAATCGATCCGGGAGCCTACGTAGGCACCAACACCTGCGTTAACTGCCATACCGGTTTCGATGAGCCAGTGCTCCAGACAGGACATTCAAATGTAGTTCACGAAGTGTCGGGGGGAGTGGCACCTGAATGGCCGTACAGTTCTGTGCCAGATCCACCTGCAGGCTATCAATGGCTTGATATATCGTACGTAATCGGTGGATACGCATGGAGAGCGAACTTCCTCGGGCTGGACGGTAACCTGATTACAGGTAATCCCGGGGACCAGACACAATATAACGTTACAAACAACTCGTGGTCGGACTACTACTCCGGTGACGATCTTCAGTACGATTGCGGTCGCTGCCATACTACCGGATACAGTGTCAGCGGTAACCAGGACGACCTGCCCGGTATCCTGGGCACCTGGAGTGAAGACGGTGTAACCTGTGAAGGGTGCCATGGGCCGGGCGGAGCACATATACAGAATCCATCACCCTCAACCATCAATGTTGACATGCCGGTCGAAGAGCGGTGCCTGACCTGCCATACCCGGGGACACATCGACTACATCGAGGCGTGGGGCGGATTCGGCAAGAACCACGCCCAGGCTGAAGAGTTGAGACAATCACCGCACAACTCCTTCACCTGTACCGACTGTCATGATGGTCACAGGAGCTCACAGTATGACGACCCTGTCATCAATCCCGACAAGGGACTGGTAATTTCGTGCGAGACATGCCACCCGAATAAGGCATCGGAGCAAAGATCGCAGGGCATGATAGATGCCGGCCTGACATGTATCGACTGTCACATGGCACCTATGAATAAATCGGGTTACGCAGACCTGTCTATATTTACAGCAGATGTCAACAGTCACCTGTTCAGGATCAATACCGATCCTGCAGCACCACAGTTTACATCTGACGGCCAGAGAGTTAACGGCTACCTGACAGTACAGTACGCGTGCCAGCGATGTCACATCGACGGCGGTGGGGCAACGCCCCTGAGTCTCGAAGGCCTTGCGGCCTACTCGGTGAATTATCACTCTACCGTGGGCCCTGATGAGTACGTTTCAAGCCAGATGTGCAGTATCTGTCACATGGAAACCTACCAGCGTCACCAGAGAACAGGACATTCACACGTATTGAATCCAGTTGCCGGCAGCCAGGCTCCATTGTACCCATACAGCACCGTCCCCAACCCTCCCGTGGGTTTATCGTGGAACGACATCAGTTACGTCATAGGCGGATGGGCCTGGAAAGCTCTTTTCATTGGAAATGACGGCAATATTATCACTGGAAACCTGGGGGACACCACCCAATACAACCTTGCCACCTCCGAATGGGTCGATTACAACGGTGGACAGGTGCAGGATTATGACTGCGGTGTATGCCACACGACCGGATATTCACCCACCGGCAGCCAGGGTGGCCTTCCGGGCATTGTCGGAACATGGGCGGAGCCCGGAGTGCAATGCGAAGCGTGTCATGGTGCCGGTGGAGCACACATCAGCAATCCATCGATTGTAAATATCAACGTCGGGCAGGCTCCGGGAGACACATGCGTGCTCTGTCATTCTCGCGGTAATCCCGACATAATCGAGGCGTTGGACGGGTTCATTCTGAATTACAACCAGTACGATGAGTTTATGGTGTCACCGCACAGTGACTCACTTGAATGTGTAACCTGTCACGATTCGCACGGGAGTATCAGGTACGAAGACCTGATCTACAATCCCAACCAGGGCCAGAATATGACCTGCGAGCAGTGTCACCCTGAAGAAGCGATCTACCAGAAGTCAACGGTAATGAAAATCTGGGGGATTACATGCGAACAGTGCCACATGCCGCCACTGGGTTACTCAGCTGTCAGGAATGACGACACCTTCACTGCGGATGTCGCTACTCACATTTTTAAGATCGATACCGACATCGACGCTGAGCAGTTCTCACTGGACGGGACACAGGCAAATCCGTATATCACTATCGTTTATGCGTGCCAGAGATGCCATATTGCCGGAGGGGGCGCCTCTATACAGACTTTGGGCCATCTGGTGAATCGAGCTACAGATTATCATGAAGACTGATCCATGGCTCCCATCGAGTCAGGGATGCATCTTTAAAATAAAGTTAAAAATCACAGACCTGTTAACTGGAGCGGAATACTGTGCACGATGCGAGATTATCCGCACTGTTCCCGGTCGGTGCCCTGAATACGGAGGCTTAAGTCGTGAGGAATAAGTTCCTGTCAATTGTACTTCTACTGGGTTTCGCAGTCGTAACCGGCTGCTCGTCAGGCTCAAACAGCGGAGTTGTATCTCCTGTACTACCGGATGTAAACGGTCAGGGCGCCCAGACTGGTTACGGAGAGACCCTCTGGGGTCTTTACAATATTTATATCGATGCTGAGACACAGACCGCTGAGGTTGTTCCGATGCGTACGGTCATGCTCGAGGCAAATATCCTGAAGTTTCTTGAAGGTGTGCCCTCGGGACCATTCCTGACTATCAGCAACTTTGTGTTTAATCCACCTTTAATGGAATTCGACGTCGGGTTACAGCACCCGTTTCCCGGCAATACAAAATTTACCGGATTCACGGTCAGGGGAATTCTCCTGACAAATGGCACGCAGGGAGGATTTGAAGATTCCGACCTGATGATCTCCTCGGAAGACCAGTTGAGGCTCCTGAACTACGACGGGTACACTCGCTGGATGAACCCGGTAGATTTTCCTGAGGATGGAACCATCAGATGCTACCATCCGGGGATGGCCGGTGACCCCAACGGTGAGTTTTTCTCCTCAACCCTGAATCCGTACAAGCTGTTTGCCGACGATCTTGGTGTATCGCCGGATGATCTCGAACTTGATGAGTCCATGAAAGCCGTATTTACGTCGGATTCCTGCAATTCACGTCACTACGTTCTGGACTTCGGCTCCCAGCCAGCGACAATGCTCCAGTATGCGATAGTCGCGAGTCACGATATGCCGCTGAACATCCCACCGGAGATCCCCGACGACTTCCCACCCGGCACAGTAGCCAGTGAACCGTGGAAAGTTGAAGCATTCCAGCTGTCCAACGGGCTTTACAATGACGGGATCGTCAGTGGCGGTTCACTTATTATGCAGGTGCAGGTGCGCGATTTCGAGGACGCTGAAAACGACCAGTGTTTCATCGAAGCACCCGGGATCTTCCCCAGGCAGGAAATGAGTTTCATCAGTCAGACAGGGACACTCGTTGTTTTCGAGCGGGAGGTCACTGATATCACCGTCCCACCGGCTGGGACCTTCGATATGCTGATCGCTGCTGTCGCTCCTGATGGGGAAGGATTCGATGGAGCGCTCCCCGGTGCAGAACTCGCAACATATATCTTCCATTCAGTGGATGTTTCACCCGACGCACCACCGCCTCCTCCCGACTGCCCAGAGTTCCCGTTCTACGACGACTTTGAGACAACAAATTGTGTATGGACAGCTTACGGCGGCGACTGGTGGGGAGTTGCGAACGGGTATCTTGATGCCAAGGGTGGCGGCACCTGTTACGAGGAGGACACCGGCTCACAGGATCACAATGAGAATATCAGCTATACGGGCAGCCCGATTATACCCGTCCCGGAATCCGAACTGGACCTTGTCATCACAATCTATCATGCGATTGACGTTGATCCACCCGAACCGCTCGCGCAATGGGCGTGGGACGCATGTTTCGTTCAGATCAATGGCGAATTGATTTACCCGACCAGCGGACCATCGTATGAAGATACCAACTACCCTTTGACATTCGATGATTATCCCTGCTGGACTTCCACCTACGACTGGATGGTGAGCCAGTTTAACGTCGGCACCGCCTATAACGGAACGGAGATAGAAGTCCAGTTCGTGCTCGATACCTTCGACTACATCGATAACTGCGATCCACCTTATTTCGGATGGTTGATCGATGAGATCACGGTAGATTTTGCTGACTAGGGACCTTCCCTGCACGGTAACTCTATATTGGCAGGAGAGCGTGCACTCACTTGCCCGTACCCACCATCCCTGGTAGAACCCGGCCAAATTCAACTGAGGAGGATGCTATGGAACGGGAGTTTCTACTGGGGTGGATGGATTCGAACCATCGATACAGGCTCCAAAGGCCCGTGCCTTACCGCTTGGCCACACCCCAGCGTTACAGCGTCCCTTAAATACGTAGCACCCATGATACTGAAATATTATTGTATAACTTTACAAAGCATAGATTGCCAACTATTATATATAGAAGCATTTATATAGGTAGGACTCTGCAATCCCAATCAATTAATATAGCTACTGATTTTTTAAAAAAAAATTGGAGGCTTGATATGAATCGATGGACAGTGCTTCTCGTGGCATTGCTTGCTTTTGTCGCGATGAGCTGCTCAAGTGGCGGCAACAATCCTGTTGCACCATCAGACCTCGACATGGCCGGACCGACCGGCCAGACGGTTCAGCCCCAGAACCATCTCTGGGGGTACTATGACTGCTACGTCGATCTGGATTCCCAGACCGTAGTCGCCAACCTGAACCGCAGCGTTATGTTTGCTGCTAACGTTGTCACATTTGT
>JAUWTM010000097.1 GCA_030614715.1 Planctomycetota bacterium | reverse complement strand
ATCGAGGCTGGGACCCAGCGACTTAGAAATGTAATCAACAAGGAAGTCACCGAAGAGGACGTCATGCGCGCGATTGAAAACGCCGTGGTGTCCGGATGGAACCTTGTGAAGCTCTATTTCATGATCGGTCTGCCGACCGAAACCGATGATGACGTCATAGCAATTATCGATCTGGTCAGACGTATCGCTGCAAAGGCGCGTGATCTGAAGAAGGAAGGAAAATCGAATGTCGGACGGTTGAAAATCAAGGTCAGTGTGTCGAATTTCGTACCGAAACCGCACACGCCGTTCCAGTGGGCACCTATGGACGTCCCTGAAACCCTCGATCGCAAGCAGAAACTGCTCATCGATCTCAGGCGGATTAAGGGTGTGGATTACTCATCGCACGATATCGATGCAAACTGGCTCGAGGGGATATTGTCGAGGGGTGACAGGAGGCTTTCGGACGTTATCGAAAAAGCCTATCGCCTTGGTGCAAGGTTCGATGCTTGGTCTGACAAGACCAATCCTGAAGCGTGGCGGGAAGCGTTCAGGCTTGCTGGCATCGATCCCGGGAGCTATCTCGGTGGACGTGATATGGATGCAGATTTACCGTGGGAACATTTATCATGCGGCGTCGACAGGGAATGGCTGAAGAAGGACTGGCTCAGGTCACTCGACGAGATGACTCTGCCGGACTGCAACGAGTCGAGTTGCTACAACTGCGGAATGCATTCGATTTATCCTCAATGTCGACCTGTGCGTGTAAAATAAAAGGGCGCTCATGATTAAGCGCCCATTGCACTACCATCCTGGGGGAGAGCACGAACCGGAGCGGGAAGTCAGTTCAGCAATCCGTTGCGTTCCAATCCAGCTTTAAAGATTCCTCCATTGCCTCGACCGCCTTAGTTTCCGCGTCTCTGGCGTCGCGAAGCAATTTCACTCCTTCAATTCTGTTTTTTTCATCTTTCAGCTGTTCGCCCGGAGGGAACGTGAAGATTTTGGCAAGTTCTTTCGTCGCCTCGTGAGCTTTCTCGTAGAAGCCGACAGCTTTATTAATCGGCTCTGCAGCAACCGGATTCCTTTCCTCAATTCTCTTCAGGAAATTCTCAGCGTACCATCGGCCCTCGTTGTAGCACTGCGCGTTGTACGCGTTCCCAAACGGATGGGCTATGTCCTTTTCGAATGCATTGATCCACGTGTCGTACGCTTCGAGACCGGAGCCATATTTCGGCCGTCTTGACGGCAAACGGAGCTTCTGTACTCCGCCTGCAACAGCATGCCTGTCCCATGCGTTTGCCTTCTTGTACTTCGTCGGTGACGGGAATCCAAGCGCGTACACCCCGCCTGGAGCATCGATCTCATCATATTTGATCGGTGGCTGCTCCTCGTTGATGCATTCCTTGAATGACTTAACCAGGTACTTGTCGTCCTCGACACCGTACACCACCCCAAATTCAGGCAGGTACGTACCCCAGATTACACAGGGACGTCCGGCCTCTATTTCGCGTGCGACAAGGTCGAACGCCTGTTTGCAGTGCTCGCGTGTGAGGTCGGTCGCGTGGTCCTTGTTGTGGCACTGGCATGTCTGCATTACCAGGCTTGTCCTGCCAAGTGCGCTGATGCCCGGAAGCATTGTTCCCCATTCGAAAACCGTCGGACCGGACGGGCATAACTGCTCGTGAACCGACAGCATGAACGCGTAGCCTGACATCCCTGCCACGTCGTGAACGTCGCACTTGACCTCCAGCGCGTTCAAACAGGACGTAACACATCCCACCCACGTCAGCCACGCGGGTACGTATTTGACCTCCATCGGGACCTTGATTGCTTTCTCGGTTGTCGGATTCATCGATTTAAAGTCCTCCCAATTGATTCTCCCCGGTATCAATCCCCAAAAGGAGCGCCATACTAGCACTTAACAAATATTAAGTCAAGTCAGGGGCAAAAAAATACCCCGAAAATCGGGATTTATTAAACAAACCGGTCTGGAAGTCGATTATTCAGTGTTTCCCACGACAACAGCTACTGTGCCGTCTTCGGATTCCGGCGGTTCTGGCGGTTCATAGATGAAGCTCTGCTCCTGCTGCACCAGCTGTCCCTGTCGCGCGACATCAATGCGCTCCTCAAATACTTCGACAGCAACAACGTACAGCACAAAGCATAGAGCCAGTATTATGAGTGATTTCATGGTTATCTGCGGTTCCATTAAAACTCACCCGACAGATTCCTCATCCCCAATATCCCATCCTTCAAAAATCGCGACCCACGTCCCGTTCAGGAGCCGGGAGCAGTGCTCATCATGTTACGAGTGCCTGAGTTATTGTAACGTTCAAGCGAGTACTCGATTAATTTCTCACAGAGTTCCCCGAACTCGATTCCCGCCGCACGGGCGGCGTCCGGAAGCAGGCTGATCTCTGTCATGCCGGGAATCGTGTTGAATTCGAGAAAATGCGGAACGAGATCGGCGTTGAACATCACTTCGCCCCGACCGCACCCGCTTAAGTTCATCAGTTTATAAGCACGGAACGCCATGTCCTCCGCCTCCCGAACCCTCTCGGGATCCATGCGCGGTGGGATTATATGGTGGCTCATTCCGGGAGTGTACTTCGCCTCGTAATCGTAAATGCCCTTCTCGGATATGATTTCAATGGTCGGAAGTATGACAGGCTGGTCGTTACCGATGATACTGATCGTGATCTCCGGTCCCGTCAGGCATTCCTCGATCAGCACCTGCGGTGAGTAGTTGAATGCATCCTCGATTGTCCCGGCCAGGTCATCCGACTCCTCAACCCGCGAAAGCCCTACCGAGCTTCCGGCCTGTGTCGGTTTTACGATCAACGGCAGGTCGACCCCGAGGTCCTGAAGCTTGACCTGTGCTATAGCTTGCTCATCGGGGTTGCTGATAACTACACCGCGTGGAATCCTGATTCCATGACCCCTGACAAGTTCCCGCGACCTCGCCTTGTCCATCGCGAGCGCGCTTCCGAGTACTCCGCTTCCCGTGTACGGTAGTCCCAGGATTTCAAGCATGCCCTGGACCGTGCCATCCTCGCCGGGACGGCCGTGAAGCGCGACAAACACCACATCCGGCCTGAGATCATTCAATAGATTATATGAATCCGGTCCCAGGTCGACTTCGGTGATGTTGAATCCGCGGGATTTTAAAGCCTCTGCAACGGCCTTGCCCGAAACAAGACTTATCTCCCTTTCGGGAGATGGTCCACCCATTAATACCGCTACGTTGCGAGTCTTATTGACCATGGTACTTGTGGACAATCAACCGGGGCCTTTCACCCGGTCTGGACGTGGTAGAGTGCCTGTGCTTCCGGTACAAGATTCGGATCGCAGGCGATTTCCTCGGCCACCTTGTGAACATCCCCGGCACCAAGCGTGATGATGATGTCGCCGGGCTGGATATTTTCCTTCAACCGTTTGATTACGCCGTCGAGGTCCATGAGCTCTGTTACCTCTACATTCGACCTCGTGCTGTTCCTGATGGTGTCGGCCAGCAGGCGGCTGTTTACGTTTTCAATCGGCTTTTCTCCGGCCGAGTAGATGTCGGTTACGATTACCTCGTCGGCATCGTCGAAAGCGACACCGTACTCATCGCAGTGGAATCTCGACCGCGTGTAACGGTGAGGCTGGAATACCGCGATGATCTTGCGTCCGGTGCTCGCTCGTGTTCCGGCAAGAATTGCTTTAATTTCAGTCGGATGGTGAGCGTAATCGTCGACCACCATGAACCCGTTGTCCTTGTGAACCTCGAACCGACGGGAAATGCCCTTGTACTCTTCGAGTCCCGACTTGATCGATTCATAATCAACCCCGAGACTCAGCGCGACAGCCGCTGCTGCCAGCGCGTTCTGCACGTTAAATTCGCCGGGAGCCCTCAGTGTTAATTTTCCGAGCGTGACACCCTTCCAGATCAGCTTGAATGATACGGTGAACGCGTGGTTCCTGATCTCCTCGGCCATGCAGTCGGCCGGGTTGTCGATCCCGAACGTTACGATTCGCTTTCCGAACATTGGACCCAGATCCGCAACCCCGTCGCAGTCCGCGGATATTACTCCGAATCCCTTGCTCGGAAGCTTTTCGAGGAACCGTCGGAAGCTCTCAAGTAGATTTCCGCGCTCCCCGTAATGGTCCATGTGATCCTGGTCGATGTTCGTTATTACTGCGATCTCGGGATTCAGTTTGAGGAAGCTTTCATCTGATTCATCGGCTTCGCTCACGAAAAAGTCGCCGAGACCGGTTTTGGCATTGGATTTGTAGCACGGGACTATGGCGCCGACATAGGCGCTTGGATCCCAGCCCGCGGCTTCCAGAATGTAGGCAAGCATCGCGGTCGTCGTCGACTTGCCGTGCGTCCCGCTTACAGCGATGCCCCGCTGCGCGTCCATCAGGATTGCCAGCATCTCGCCGCGATGTATAACGGGGATGCCGATCGATTTTGCAGAACGGAGTTCGGGGTTGTCGGGACGGATCGAGGATGAGACTACAAGGCAGTCGGCGTTCTTGATGTTCTCGGCCTTGTGGCCGACCTGTACATCGATACCGAGTTTCCTGAGCTCACCGATTAACCGTCCGGCCTTGATATCGGAGCCGGATACGCGGTAACCGAGCGATACGAGCATACGGGCAAGGGCGCTCATTCCGATACCGCCAATGCCGACCATGTGGAAATTTTCGCAGTTCCTCATAGTAGATCCGGTGATTTCACGACAAATATGCACGTAAATATGCCCTCAGCGTTAATACAAGCAGTATTCGTGCCGATTAATCGCTTTTTGCCTGAAATTGTCAAGAGTCAAAGCCTGATAAGGTCCCGAAGCACATCCGGGTCTCAGATCCTGCATTATTAGTGAGTTTCGGGACTTAGTTGGCCGGCAGGATACGAGCTTTATTAAGATCGTTTAAATCGGGTTAATTTTGACCTTGCCTGATAGACTGTGGCAGTGCGTCCACACGTGGATTTAAGAGATTTTAACTGTGGCACCAGTGACACGGTATTCAGATGTGCTGTCAAGGCTTGATTTATACTAAAATATTAGACATTATATCGTTTCTAGCACTTGATAAACTGCTATATTCATGGTATAATAGGCCCATCTGTACTAAGGCCCTAATAAAGGAGGCTGACACATGTATGCCACGGTAAAGGACATATTCCGTTGCCAGCGAGGTCAGGGCCTTACTGAGTACGCTATGGTTCTTTCCATTGTTTCGTTAGCAGCAGTAGCTACCGTAACGCTTTTCGGTAACATAATTATCGATACGTTTTACACGATGATTAACGACGCTTTCACCGGTGGGTCCGGTGGGTAGAGTACGATCACATGACTTGAATACAATTAATCTCGCGGCCTTCCTTCGGCCGCGATTTTTTTTCCCTTTTCAATCCACGAAATCCCTCCCCTCGGGATGTGGAATCAGGTCTGAACGGCATCTACCAGTATCCATTCTCTAACAGCCTGCAGAGGAACACATCGTACCCACCGTGGGATTCATGCTGATCGATTCCTGCGCCGGGATCGAAATCTACACTACTCTTAAACTCTCCCGTCATATAGATGCTGCCTTCATCATTGGCACAGACACCTTCGGCTCGATCGAACGCACTGGCTCCCCAGGTACTCACCCATAGGAAAATCCCTGAGGAATCAAACTTGCTAATGTATACGTCCTGATCCCCGTTCGATACCCGGTTATCCGTGGCCGGTCCTGGATCGAAATCAACAGTCGATGCGAAACTGCCGGTGACAAGAACATTCCCCCATGCATCGGTAGTAATCGCCGTGCCGACATCCCAGAGGTTGCCTCCCCAAGTACCTGCCCATCGGAAATTGCCGTCGGGATCCAGCGCGTTCACGAAGGCTTCCTCGTACTCTGAACTGCTGGAAGAGCAGTTGTATTCCCCGGGACCCGGATCGAAATCCACGGTCTCGGAGAAAGTACCGGTTACGTATACATTCCCACTTGTATCGACCGCCAGTGCATAACCGAAGTCGTCGTTCGATCCTCCCCATGTCCCGGCCCAGATGAAATTACCTGTGGAGTCCAGTTTACAGACGAAGATATCCTCGAATCCGTTTGACACATGTAGATCCGTTCCGGGTCCGGGATCGAAATCGATCGAGTCCGAGTAAACCCCTGTGAAAATGACATTGTTCGATGTATCGATACCAATGCCCATGCCAAGATCCACCGATGATCCTCCCCATGTCTCCCCCCACTGTAGTTCACCTGTTGGAT
Source organism: Planctomycetota bacterium (assembly GCA_030614715.1). Classification (GTDB taxonomy): domain Bacteria; phylum JAJVIF01; class JAJVIF01; order JAPKYR01; family JAPKYR01; genus JAUWTM01. Next base: position 10,496 of record JAUWTM010000097.1, on the reverse strand, counting down.
CGAACCCACAAACAAAGATATCATTCGAGCCATTTGAAGTGCGAATAATATCTCCCGGTCCGGGATCGAGGTCCATTGTATCGAGGAAATGACCCGTAACCCATGCATTATCGCTGCTGTCCACTGCTATTCCCATTCCGTGTACCGAATTGGCACCTCCCCAGGTGATTGCCCAAAGGAAATTTCCCAAAGAATCATACTTACACAGGAACGGATCGTTCGCCCCGCTGGATGTGTGTTGATCTGTCCCGGGACCGGGATCGAAATCAACTGCGCCCCAGAAATCACCCGCTATGTACACGTTACCGTAACTGTCTGCATCAACTCCCTGTGCCTGATCGTAGAGGCTGCCGCCCCATGTCCGTACCCACTGGAAGTTACCGGAGCTGTCGAACCTGGACAGAAAAACATCAATTTCGCCGTTCGATTGCCGGAAGGACTCACCCTCTCCTGGATCGAAATCCACATTCCCTCTGAAATAACCGACCACGTAAATATTCCCGGAGCCATCAACCACTATATCCGTTCCCAGATCATCATCTGTACTGCCCCACGTTCGTGCCCACCCGGAGGTCTGATCACCTGTTATCTCCGCTTCAGTGAGGAAATATGACGTCAGGTTCCCGGTCGCGTCGTTTGGCACGCCGATTGGACTTTTGTAGTCGTAGTCGGGATAGACGATTTCGATCCATATCGGAAGGGACCCAGCCGATGCCAGCATCTCAACGGGAATCTCAGCGTGGAAGGTGTGCCAGTGATCTCCCGATGCTGCAGGCGTCATGTCGAATTCGTAGGCGCCGGACCATGCCGACGAGTGTGCGCGTATCTCGTACTCCTCCACCATGCCTGACACGGCCGATGCAGACCAGTCCCACGGTGTGATGTCGAGAATTACATTCCCGCCGTAATTTGTCTCATTCACATAATACGCATCGCTGAGATCGACGATATCGATTAAGACAGCTTCCTGCGAGTTGCACGAAATCGGGAAATCATCGAGGCTGCCGGGCGGATCAGGATGATTGTCGTTCACGTCCCAGTTCGCGATCACCGCATATTGGAACTGTTGTCCTGTTTGATTTGGGAATCGTACGTGGAACCTTCGGTAATTCACGCTTCCGGGTCGAAAGGCTCCGCGACCGGCCGGGTTGGCCTGCAGGAAGGCCAGAGGATCGCCTGTTGGTTCGAGATCGTCCGCATAATATTTGTATGGATTGAGAACCGCTGTCGGTACATATCCTGGTGGGCCGTTGTTGCCGGGGTAATAACCCTGCAGCGGCATTATCAATCCCGCATCTAGGAACTCCGGAGCATTGAAACGTCGGGTATAGCCGTCCGGATTCATGAGCTGCTGGTCGGAGTCTCCCGCGACGGGATACCCGCCGTCGCCCGGATAGATCGCGGTACCGTTACCCATGAAAACCCCCATGACGTCGAAGCCGGTGTACCTGTCGAGTCCGGGAAACGGATGCGATAAACCGACATCGAGAATGAAGTCCTTGTGGTTCGGGTATGGAATCGCCGAGATCACGTTGATAATGAGATTCGAAGGTGGTCCATTGACGAATTTGATTACATTGCAGGCAAATTCAGCTCCCCGAAGCGGTACCACATTGATTTCTTCTGTTATGGGATCGATCTCGACCTGCCAGAAGCCCCATAAACTGGTCGAGTCTGTGTAATCTGCTCCGGTTTCGACTTTACCCGCCGTCCCGGGAGCTACAACGGTACCGGACAAACCTGAACATGAGATAAATAGCACCAGAACTGCAAACATCGCTGATGCCAGGTGGATTGATGGCTTACGGAAACCCATGTCGGTTCCTCCTCTTACTGACGGTAGTCTAGGGTTTGAAAGCACTGGACAGGAATCACTTATATAAAATAATCATAATATTAGAATTAATATCCGTCAACCCTTGAAATACACATCCACATATCGCTCGACCTGCTGACTCAGAAATCGAATCTCCATGAGGCGCTGCAGATTAAATCCCTGCTAGTTGTAAATCTCCTCGTGCATGGTGAAGTACCAGCTCCACCAGCAGTATACCGGCGGAAGTTCTATGGCGTATACGGCCCACGGTTTGGTGATCACGGGATCGGTGGGGACACCCGGACCCGGGATATATTTTGTGTAATCGATGAATACATCGCAGCCGTCGTAACAGATTTCATTCACCGCGATTGCATAGCCCGACGATGGGTGTTCGTCGAACTGGATCGCGAAGTGATGGATAATTCCCCCTTCGATCGGCTCGGGGTCCTCGGGCAGTTCCGGAGGAGGATCGCCGGATCCTGAATCCCAGCATTTAATATCCCAGTAGAATTCCTGGTACGGAATTATATATTGCCAGCCGAACTCACCTGGAGTGGCGCAGGAGAGATCGCCATGTTCGAGCAGCCAGAAGGGCGCATCATTGCAATCCAGGGAATAAATGCGGAAATCGCCATTGGACGTGTCGTTCACGACTGGATTATCCGTTGATGAGACGCGGACACGGGCGGTCTGGGACGGTGTGTCGGGGATATTCAACCACATGTAGCTGCCGTCGTCCGGTTCATCGGTTGATATCGTCAGGACATCGAACTCGAAATCGCTTTTTGAATACTCGATAAATACCGTGCCTGTCACATTTTCCGAGTCCCACGTGATCTCGTGGTCGCTGCCGATCGCCCACTCCTCCCCGCCGTTGGGCGTCAGAACCTCGATCCATTCGTCGATCGGTGGTGTGTCGGAAACCGACAGATCGTACCTGAACAAGGCCGTGAGTGGATCGTCACCGGTCAGGTTTGTCGTTCCGAAGTCGTTCTTGTAGTTGAATTCATCGTACCTGGCACAGACCCAGAATTCATTGCCGTCGAGACCACCCACGTCATCGGCAGGGATCTCGACATGCCAGGTCGAGTAGTGCGTACCGCCACCGATGGGAATCATGTCGGATACTGTAAACTCGTAAACCGAACTCAGGACGGTTGATTCGATGATTATTGCAGATGGCAGATGTTCCCAGTCGAACAGGCTTATGTCAAAGATCAGGTTTCCGCCATTCTGGATTGGGTCCACGTACCAGAGATCGCTTTCATCATTGATATCGCAGGCGACTGCTTCCGGGGTGTTGGACGGGTGGCCGTCGGCTACCCCCTCATCCCAGTTTCCAGTCACGGCGTATGCGAAGACTGTATCTTTGCCGTCAGGGAATCTCAGGTAGAAATTCCTTATGTTGGACGCCCCGGATGCGAACATCCCTGTCACTCCGGGGACGGTGGACAGCCACGTCCAGGCGTCCTCGGTCAGCCCCAACCCGTCGGCGTAATACTTATAAGCGTTGGCGGTAGCGGTACCGTTAAATCCGACCGATGCTGCAATTCCCTGTGTGAACGAGAACAGGGGCATTCCGCCAGTTGTAAACTCCGGGTAATTGAACCATCGCGTATAACCGTCGGGACCTCCAATACCATCGGATGGATCCGCCAGCATCATCTGGTCGGTACCGGGTTGGGCGTACTTAAGATCCGGATTGCTGACAAGCTGTCCGGAACCATCTCCCATGAATACCCCTCTCACGTCGAATCCGTGATATTCGGGTAAACCAGGGAAGGGATGCGTGATGCCTATATCGATATCGCTATCGATCTAGCCCGGGCCATTTTTGATCGCATTTCTTTGGAACATAAGGAGGTTGGGAGCGGTATTGAGAAATTGAACCACGTTCACAGTAAATCCCAGCGTCCTGGCAGGTATTACGTTAACGGTCCCGGTATCGGGGTCGATCCCAACAAGGTAGCATCCCCAGCAATATGTGTCTGCCTGCGGTTCAGGACCCGAAGCATCCGACAGTTCGGGTCCAGGGAATGCTGTGCATGGTTCAGTACTGCCGCCGTCACAGCCGATCACACCGAATGCGAGAAATATCAGCACGGTAAGTACAAATCCCAATCGAGACATTTTTTATGACCCCCAGTTTTGAACTTTGATAATAGTTGGTTTATCCCGCTGAGTCATCGGATGTTGATACTCAGTAATTGAATTATATCAAAATGCAACTAAATCCGTAAATCTATAGCGGGAATTATAAGTTAGAAATCCGCATACGTTAAATTTAGCTGAAAGCAGTCAGAAGCTCTGCAAACTTGAATAACGTTACCTGATTGTTGCCTTATCTCTTCCACGACATACACTTAATCTGTTACAATGCCCGCAGGATAAGGAGGGACACGTGAACTACGCACTTATTCTGTCCGGCGGGTCCGGTACGCGACTCTGGCCTCTTTCGCGACGCGCCCGTCCCAAGCACCTCATCCGGCTTGCAGGCGGGGAACCGCTCCTCGAGCAGACCCTCGACCGTCTCAACGACCTGATCGATCCAGCACAACGATTCCTGATCACAATTCCTGAGCAGGCGCCGATCGTACGGGACTCCGCTCGTGGTAAGGCAGCAGGGATAATCATCGAGCCTGTCGGACGGAACAACCTGCTCCCGATGGCGCTGTCAACGCGAATGATCGCCGACCGTGATCCCGACGCGTGCATTGTCTTCCTGCCTGCGGACCACAGCATCGGACAGCCCGATAAACTGAAGAGATCGCTCAGAACCGCGTTCGCGGTCGCAAATGAGGGTTATATCGTCACCCTTGGAATCCCTACACGACACCCGGAACCCGCGTACGGGCATATCCAGAAGGGTGACCCGATCCCGGGATTCGAGGATGGAGAATTCAGGGCATACGACGTTAAAAGCTTCCGGGAAAAACCACCGCTGGAACTCGCTGAGGAGTTCGCAAAGAGCGATGAATGGGACTGGAACGGCGGGATCTTCATATACTCGACCACCACTATGCTGGATCTCATTCAGCACGTGCAGCCTGAACTGATGGAGATCGTTAACACACTGGCATCGACGCTTTCAAAGGCCGATCCAACACTGGAAAATCCGGTTCTCGACTGGGCTGCGTCGCCGGAGATTGACGAGGCTTACAAAAACCTTCCCCCGAGGCTCCAGACAAGCATCGACTATGCCCTGATAGAGAAAGCTGACAAGGTCGCGACTATTCCAGTGGATATGGACTGGAACGACCTCGGCGGATTCGCAGCTCTCGCCGACCTGATCGACTCGGATGATGACGGTAACCGCATTATCCCGAAGGCTGACGGTACCGAGTCGCGGACATTGCTACCCGGCTGCAAAAACACTGCTGTTTTTCCGGGTAAACGTACAATCATCTGCCTTGACTGCGAGGATTTGATAGTTGTCGAGAGCTCCGACGCGCTTCTGATCCTGCCCAGGGAGAGTTCCGCGAAGGTTCGCGAGGTCGTGGACCGCATCATACAGCGGGGATGGAACGATCTCCTGTAGGCGGTTGACCATTCCAGGTTTCACAAAATCCTGTTTTAGCTGTTAATACGACCCAATATCTGCCGAAATTTATACCTGATGCGCAAATGGTCCATCAATGTCAGCCGTATGTCTGCTAGCGGAGCGATTCGCCTGCTTATGATCAGCGTGCTCGTGTCCACCTTCTGTCTCACGTGCAAATCAAGCGATGGAACGCTCATCACCGTACCTCCAATATACTCCCCGTATCGACCCACAATCGAGAGTTTCACGGCACAGAGAAACGGCACCGCTGTTGAGGACGATATCGTCTACGCCGGTGAGGATATCAGCCTCGTTGTGTCAGCCACGTCGCACGCATGGCCGCAAAGCTGCGGACTTGACGAGGGTGACACGGTCGATGGGAACCTTGTTTATACCTTCACTTCATATCCTCCACCAAATGTTGATGCACCGGGACTTATCAGCCAGGCATCGCCTCCGGAGAACATCGCGACATGGCGTATCCCGAACCTCGATGCCCACGACACCGGTGAGGGCCTGCTTTATTCCTTGCAGGTAGTAGTTCTTGATGAATGTCTCGATCAGTTGACAACAGGCACGATATCCCTCAGGGCATTCGCGAACCAGGGTCCTCCGGCGATTACCAACACCCTTGTGCAATCGTGGGTCGGTTCTGCCACCCCTACAACCGAGGTTCTGGATCAGAACGGGCTTTACGAGATCGAGCGTGGCGACGAGTGCAATATTACCATTACCGCTGCTGCACGCTCCTCATCACAAGTCTGTGCAAACAGGGGTGTTGAGGACGGCGAGGAACTGACCTACGTATGGACAAGTTCCACATCGGCTATCAACCTCACCTTTAATAAGGACCCGACCATTGCATCGGTAGCGGATTTCGATATTCCCATTACGCTCGCAGCGGGACAGACGTTCGACGTGACCTGCGTAATCACCGATGAATGCACCGGAACAAGCACCTTACAGGAATTTATTTTCGTCGTGGTCAGCGCACCGCGAATTACCAGCCTGACCGGAACCGCCAACCTCGAAGCTCTCGTGTTTGACCCGTACTTCGATCACTACCTGGTCATGCACACCGATGAGATCATCCTGACCACTGAAGCACTGGTCATGGATGGCAGTCTCTGCGATGCGAAGGGCATCAACCCGGATCTGCAGTACCTCTGGGAAGAGCTGAACGGCTCTACTCCTGCCATCACCCCGGAATTCGACCCGCTGCCGGTTCCCAACGATGTCAGTTACATGGATTTTGTCGTGCCCTCCGCGCTGAACGGTGTCGAGTATAAATTCCAGTGCACCGTCACGGACAGGTGTAACGGCCTTACTGACGTAGAATCGATGACCCTCATGGTAATCGTGCCACCGGATGTAGAGCTTACCCACGTGTTGAGTGGTATTACGGAAATCACCCCGTCGCTGTTCAGTGAAAGATACGAAGTAAATGAAGGCGAGACGATTACCATCCGGCTGACGACATCCCCGATGTCCAGCGCCGGCTTCTGCGAGGCAAGGGGAATCACGATGATCCCGCCGGTCCAGTATTACTGGGAAAATCCATGGAACCTCTTGGAACTTTTCTACGAGGAATTGCCGGAGACCGAATACACTGACCTCCTGTTCCTGGTGCCTGCTAATGCACCCCCGGATTACGATGTCAACATGTACTGCAGGGTGAAGGACCTCTGCAATGAGCTAGTGACCGAGGTATATGTGCCTTTCACGATACTGTAGTTCTAGTTCAATTCCAAAACAGAACAAATTGGAGCACTAAGTTGTTTTGGATCGGATTAAATCTGATCCAGTTATTTATGACATCCAGGTGATATTTACATTAATCCTGCAAATTGTGATGCATGTAAGCTGATAATATAATTGGGTAACTACCGGAGAGTCAGCAGGGAAAGCGGTATGTAATTTATTGGATTAAGTCTCCTGTGAGGAGGAGGGTATGCGTCGCGTTCAAGAGGATGGTGTACCTGTGGGTAATAATACTGGTAGTCTGGATGACAAAGAGGAATTAACCTACCGGAAGGAATACGATTGCGATCGGTGCAAGCTGACGCTGGTGGGTGAGCTCAAGCACGAGAACTCCGATTCCCTTTACAGGTTTGCGATGGAAATTTTTGAGTCAGGTTCGAATGACCTGGTGATTGATTTCCGTAAGCTTGAGTACATTGACACTGCCGGCCTTCAAAGCCTGGTAAGAGTGTACAAGCACGTGGTCAAAAATGAAGATCTCTCCTTCATCGTCATTACACGCGAAGGTGAGTTGATGGATATACTTCGGACCTGCCGTTTCGACAAGTTCATCAACATCACCCTCGATCCTGCTGCCGCGGATGGTGACTGGACGGGTAACAGCGGGTAATCCAATCAGATTTAATCGGATACTAATTACACCGCCGTACGCGACGGTGATTTTTGCTGCATGGTGAAATTCCAGCACCTATGGACGAGGAAAAAACAGAACAAGCTACTCCGCGAAGCCGTCAACGCGCCCGTGAACGCGGACAGGTCGCGAAAAGTCGCGAGCTCACCGGCACGTTCGTCCTGCTGATAGGCTTCCTGACCATGTTCCTGATTATCGGATGGTGGGGACAGCTTGCCACGGGCATGTTCCGCGATTTCCTGGGGAACCTCAGCGTTGCAGCGATCAACCAGGAGGGTATGCCACAGCTTACGTTGTATGCCCTGACGATCATATTCTCGTTTTTATGGCCTATTTTTCTCGCGACCGCCTTCGCTGCGATCCTTTTTAACCTAATCCAGACCCGTGGGGTCGCGAGTACTGAACAGATAAGGCCGAAACTCAACAACATCAACCCGATGAACGGCCTCAAGCGCTTGTTTTCGACACGCGGGCTTGTTGAGTTAGTGAAAGCGGTACTTAAAATCGGGCTGGTCGGCTTTACGGCCACGATGTACATACGCAGCCAGCTTCCCGACATTATCCAGGCTCATACACTTGATCCCACCGCCTACATGCCGTTTTTCGGTACCCACGCGCTGCGTCTCGCAATGTGGCTCGTTGCTGTACTGATAATTCTCTCCATACTCGATTTCATTTACCAGAACTTCCAGTACGAAAAGGACCTGATGCTCACAAAGACCGAGGCGAAGGAGGAGTACAAGCAGATGGAGGGTGACCCGCTGGTCAAGAGCAGGATGCGGCAGCGTCAGCGGCAGATCGCACTCACTAAAATGCTTCGCGAAGTTCCACAGGCCGATGTGGTGATCACGAACCCGACCCACGTCGCGGTCGCACTGAAATATGAGCCCGACATGCCGGCTCCACAGGTTGTCGCGAAGGGAAAGGGCTCCATTGCCGAGAGAATTGTTGCCCTCGCGGAGGAATTTGACATACACATTCATCGCGACCCACCCCTCGCACGTGCGATTTACCAGATGGTTGAGGTCGGGGGAGTGATACCGTACGAATTCTACGTGGCCATCGCAGAGGTCCTCGCCTACATCTACCGCACTAAACGAAAGTACCGCAAAGACCGCGAACGTCTCGCCGCCGTCACATGACCCGCAAAGGGGACGATTTAAAGGGGACTGTCACCTTTTTGCGTCGTCACTCTTTACGTAAGTCCACTTCCCCTTAAGCAAAAAGGCTGCCTGTCCCCTTTAAATTCTTGCGTCGTCACTCTTTACGTAAGTCCACTTCCCCTTAAGCAAAAAGGCTGCCTGTCCCCTTTAAATCCATCGCGACCCACCCCCCTGATGCAGTTTGATTATATGTTATAATATATTCCTCCAGACTGATATCACGGAGGATAGTGATGTTGTCCAAATTTCAATCGGTCATCATTTTATTGTTCCTTTCAATACTCATCTGCGGATGCTCTTCTGCAAGTGACGACACATCTCCACTTGCACCTGACCCGACCAAACCTGACCCGGAGTTGACTACCGGTGACAGGACAGCATCAGTATCCGCTGACAGCCATAACCTTTGGCTCTACAGCCTCGTTTACATCGATCCGACCGCACCCGACGGCATCGAATACGAAATCATTCCGCTGAGGCAGGTCTCAGGTCACTGGAACATCCTCAACTGGCTCGAAAATGGTCCCTGCTTCGACTGCTTCAAGCTATTCAGCGTGGCTCTTTCCGATCACGGGACATTACTCGTGAAAATCGAGCTGACTCACCCGTTCGACAACATGAACTTCACAGGATTCGACATCCGGGGTATCTGCATGTTCAACGGGACCCACGCTTTCCCGGAATCCGGCCTGGTGATGTCTGATCGTACGATGGGCGACGGCGAGGTTATCAACGCCGACGGGTACACGTCGCTGTACAACATCACTACCGAGGGACATGGAATGGAGGGTTACATTGAGGGCAAACTCGCAACGGCGGAACCTCCCGATGCTACCCTGAATGCCTACATGCGTTTCAATACAAATGATCCCTCAAACACACGTAACGTGTTCTATGCGGGCGATGTAATCCAGGTAGTCTACGACATCGACATGCCCGACGGTCCGTTCGTTTTCGGCTACGCGGTCGATTCATCCTGGCAGCAGGCGACTACGCTTCCGGTCACCGATCCAATTACGGATTTTCCAATCGAAGCAAACTGTCCGGAAGCGTGGAAAATAGATGTAACAGAGGAACCGGTCGGCGGAGGTCTGACCTCATGCGGTGGTACTGTGAAATTATTGATCGACGTCTACGACTGGCAGGGCTCCGACGGCAACTTCATGCCGGTAATCGAATGTCCTGACCTGTTTGACGGTACCCTCGAGGCTACCTGGGTCATGGATGATCCAGCTTTCACACGGTATGAAGCTGTGGTCGGCAACCTGAAATCCGCAGCCGCAGGTGAATACCGGTGCCTGATTAGTAAAACTGCCGTGGAGAACGATCCCATAGGTAAACCGTGGCTCGACCTGACCGCTTACCAGGTCATTCCGCTCGCTGTTGGTGAGTACGTCGACCTTGACCCGACCGCGGTGTGCGAAGTAAGTGCTCTATCTGCACTGATCGGTGAGAACATCGACTTCGACGCCTCGGGTTCTTATGACAACGACTGCGGTGGCGAATCGATAGTCCTGTACCAGTGGGATTGGAATGGATCGGGAATGTTCCTCGAGGGCAGCGCGCAGATGAGTCACTCGT
>JAUWTM010000174.1 GCA_030614715.1 Planctomycetota bacterium | reverse complement strand
GGGGATTGAGATCTCCGTGATATGTCCGGGAGTAGTACAATCTCCTATGACCGAGCATTTTTACAGGAATGTACCGGGATGGACCACTGTCGATTACGCTGTCAAAAGAATCCAACACGGATTGGAAAGGAACCAGGGACATATCGCATTCCCCCCGCATTTTCATTACATCACACGATGGGTCAGCGGTTTACCGGAGGGTCTGCAGGATTATTTCATGTCTATATACAAGGTAAGAACGCGTCGTTCGAAGAACTCGACGTCGAATTAGCGGTGTTTGACTATATAACTTCGTGAAATTTCTGGTGGGGGAAATCTGCCCACCCAGCTTTCAAAGGTTTCAATCACGATTTAATGTTTTGCTCAATTTCAAACTGATGTAGTTAGTCATTTTCCAGTCCACTTTTTCGATGAATCGATACCCGCGTTTACCGTAAAATTCTATCAGGTGCACAGCCGGTTCCGCGGTATCGAATGCCAGTTCCTCCGCTCCCAGCTCAACCGCACGATTCTCGATGTGGTCCAGCATCTTTGATCCTATCCCCTGCCCCTGCAGATCAGGCTCGACAGCGAATTGGTTGAACGACGCAACATCCGGCCTTGAATACCATTCCGATCCCCTGCCCTTTGTCGGTCCGCGCAGGCTTACTGCTGCGACAAGCTCACCATCTATGAATCCGAGCCAGCATTCAACCTCCTTTATCCGCCTGAGGGTGATATCATCCCCCTGCCACGTAGCTACGTATTTAAGCCCCATGTCGGCCAGACGCTTGTATGCCCGGTTCAAAAGAAGCGTGAGATCGTGTACCGGATCATCGGGTCCGATCAACCGTATCTCCAGCCTGTCAACGGGCTTGCTCATTTCACCTCCGCTATGACCATCCCGCTGTAACCATCGCTCAACAATTTTCTCGAAAGGCCGGTTACCTTATTTTTATCGCTACTGTCAGTCAGCTCGTTCAGCCAGTCCTCGGTTTCGGTCCACGTGTAGCTGTTACCACCGGTGGTCGCGACAAGCATATTGATTGCGAAAACCGCAGCCCGTTGTGGTTCAGTTCGGGTGTCATCGAGGAAGAAATCCTTCACCACGATTCTCCCACCGGGAGTACACCACTCAGCACATCTCCTGTAAAGTTCATGAATGCTGTCCTCGGACATCGCGTGAATCAGGTTGCTCATAAAGACGATATCGAATTTACCCTTACCGATGACGTCATCAATATCGACCTCAAGTGCATCACCGGAGTAAAAATATATCTTCTCCTGGTAACCTGCATCGTTGATAAATTCCGATGCCACTTCCTGAACCCCCTCGTTATCGAGGATGCAGACCCTCAGGTCGGGACGTGCCCTGCAGAATTCAATAGCGTAGATTCCCGGACCACCACCGATATCAAGAACTCTTGTGACACCGTCAAGATCAAGCTCCGCGACCGCTTCACCTGCGATCTTCCATCCGCTGACAGCCATTGCACGGGTGAATTCAGCCATCCCGTCCCATTGATCGAACTCAGGATCATTGAGAGCGTAATGAGTCTTACCTGTCCGGACAGAATCAGTCAATGAGGACCAGACCTTCCATAACCTTGCCCTGTGCCTGAACATCGGGAGTACAGATCCCGGACCGTCACCGAGAATTTCCCTGAATTCTTCCGGGACAACGTATTTTCCGTCGCTAAGTTGTAATACCCCCATGGATGTGATTGCGTTCAGCAAACGCAGCGTTGCCCCGGGGTCCAGGTCGAGAGCCTTCGCCACATCTGCAGAACTTTGAGGTTCGTTAAGCAGTGGGAAGAACTCCAACTCGACAGCCGAGAGCATGATGCGCGACATCTGGAACATCGTAAGGTTCATCAGTTCTTCTATTTTCATACTATGGATTATATCACCCACCGGTACGGCATCGATGCCTGCCGTCCGATTTACTGCAACAAGTGGATATTTCGCCAGTCTTATGTATTGGAGGTGACACCGATGCTGGATATATTTTTCGATGAAAGACAGATCGAAGCCTACAGGATCACATTCGTCCTGATCGTGATTGTGATTATCTGCGCGTGGTTCGAGGTCGGTCATGCACAGAAGAGCATTGTCAGCATGTCACCTCACGCACAGGCCGTGGAAGCGTTAATGGCCGACTGGGAGAGCCAGGGTTACAAGGTTGCCCGCCTTGACTGGGGAAAACCTGACTTAAATAATGGCGGGAATTATCTAATTGCCTACGAGGTCACTGACACTGCCTCTGGTGAATTCTGGATCTATACATGGACCCTTAAGATTCCCACCACCCCTTTTACCACCGATGAAGAACGCGAAGAGATAATGCGTCATCCCGAGACATGGGAGTTAATTCCGGTTACACTGGCTGCCGAGTTGATCCATGACAACCTTGCGTGGTATATGCCGGAATGGTACACGAAAGTTGTGGACGAAAATTACGGTCCTGAGCCATCGCTGCAGGTGTTGGGCCCCGATTGATACTGAACCTGGGAGCAATTGCATCGATCTAAATAGCGGGCATGATATAATCCACAAGCGATCTTATAACGACTTCAGATACAGGTGAATCCAACTATGATCCACCCGCGTACAGTTCCCAGACTGATCTCATTATCCTTGATGATAATACTTTCATTGTTCCTGTTCGGCTGCCCTAATCCTGATGGTGAGGAGAACGGTGAAGGCACATCATTCCTGGAGATGATTAACGAAGGGATTGAGGACATGCCATCGTCGCTGACCGGCACGGTTTATGTCAACGGACGGGTCCAGGCATTTGGGACAATCCAGGTATATGATGAAGAGGATAATCTTGTCGCGCAGGAACGTGCGAATCTGAATGGTCATTACCGCATAACCGACCTGAGGGCACGAACGTATTACATCGTTTACCTGAACGCAAGTGGTTCACCTCTCGGCGAACCGATCATGGTGCAACTGCGTCCGGGAAGGCCTGAGGTAGTCGATCTTGAAATCGAAGTGTAGTACGCAATTATTCCGGTCCACTTAACTAACTATCAAAGGTACACTTACTCATACGAAAGCGCATCGACTGGATCCAGTTGGGCGGCACGGCGCGCAGGATAGTACCCGAAAAATATCCCGACCGACATCGAGAACAGAAGTGCGATCAGGATCGATGATGTTTCTATCAAAGTGATGAAATCTGACGCGTTACCAATAAGGTGAGACACGCCTACCCCCAGCCCGACACCCAGAAGTCCGCCAGTCACAGACATTATCACCGCTTCACACAGGAATTGAAGCAGTATGTCCTTTTCCTTCGCACCGATTGCCTTGCGGATACCGATCTCACGGGTCCTCTCAGTTACAGTAACCAGCATAATATTCATGATTCCGATCCCACCGACCAGCAGTGAGATGCTTGCGATTGTGCCAAGCAGCACTGTGAAAGTGCGACTGGATTCCGAGGCGGATTCCAGCAGCTCAGCCTGGTTGAAGACACGAAAATCATCTTCCTCACCTTCACTGATCCCGTGACGGGACCTCAGCACACTGGTGATATCGGCTTCCACCGTGGCTGTATCAGCGTCGCTGCTGGTCTGCACGGTAATCCCCTGGAGATTGTCAACACCGAATATCAGGTTGCTCGCAGTGGTGTATGGAATCATTGCCAGGTTATCGGATGATCCCCATCCCGAACTCCCCTTCGTTTTGAGAATCCCGATCAATGTAAAAGCGATCCCCTTGACCTTGACACTCTCGCCGATAGCGTCAGGTGTGATCTCAAGGTCCTCGGCTGTTTCCGATCCTATCACAAGCACCCTCGCTCTCCTGAGCACCTCTGATTCGGTGAAAAACCGTCCGTATTCCACCTCGTAATTCCTGATAACGGGCCAAGTGATTGCGGTTCCGTAAACCTGTACGTTCGTGTTGGTGTTGCCGGACTTCAACTGAGCGTTGCCGGATACCTCGGGAGAAACAGCTACAATTGAATCTATCTGCTGAAGCAGGACCATCGCGTCATCTTCAGTCAATGATTCGACATTGCCTCCCGAGACACCCCTGAAATGCTGCTGTCCGGGACGCACGGAAAGAAGGTTCGTACCCATCGCCGTAAACCTCGACATAATCTGCATCTCTGCACCGGCACCGATCGCCAGCATCGAGATTACGGCTGCAATGCCTATCACGATCCCGAGCATGGCGAGAAGTGAGCGAAGCTTGTTCGCCTGAAGACTCTTGAACGCTACCCGTATCGTAGTTATAAACTGCATCGGTTTAATTACTGGAATTCAGTGTGTCATCAATAATTCGACCATCGATCATCCTCAGCACCCTTTTACACCGGGAGGAGACCTCCGGGTCGTGGGTCACGATAATCGTTGTCAGTCCTTTTCTGTTAAGCTGGGTGAAAAGTTCCAGTACTTCCTCACCGGTCTTAGTGTCGAGGTTACCGGTAGGCTCGTCCGCCAGCAGAATCGACGGATGCGTCACAAGTGCTCGTGCGATCGAAACCCGCTGACGTTCTCCACCCGAGAGCTGGTTGGGTTCATGGTTCATTCGACCCTCAAGTCCCACCTGCGCAAGTGCCTCCCTCGCTTCAGCCTTCGCGCTCAGCTTTCCAGTATATAAGAGTGGAAGTTCGACATTCTCAAGTGATGAAATACGCGGGATCAGGCTGAAAGACTGGAAGACAAAACCTATCTGACGGTTTCTCACCTCTGCAAGCTGGTCCTTCGCCATGCGCGAAACGTCCTGACCGTTCAGCTTGTACGAACCCGAGTCGGGTTGTGCGAGGCATCCGATGATGTTCATCAGCGTGGTTTTACCGCTTCCCGACGGTCCGGTGACAGCGACCATCTCCCCTTCCTCGATGCCGAGACTCACACTGTCAAGCGCGTGGACGACACTGTCGCCTACGGTATATTTCTTGTCCAGATTTACGGTCTCGATAATCATCAATGTCTTCCCATTCCCATCATACCCCGACCAGGCCCACTACTCTCACCCGAATCCTGACGCCACATGCTGTCCGGTTCCATCTGGCTGACAAGTACGACATCGCCCTCTGTCAACCCGTCGATAATTTCAATTAATTGACCGTTGTCCAGACCGGTTGTCACTTCCCGCTCAACGGGATGGTCACCACCACCGGCGACCGTGACAATCCTTCTTCCCTCCATCGTCCTGATCGCACGAGACGGCAGAGTGAGCACGTCAATGCTCTCAGCAACTACGATCTCCACATCGGCGGTCATCTCGGGCATGAGAAGTCCCTTATTCTGGCTCATAACCTCAATCCTGACCTCGAAAGTAACAACACTCTGGACATTTACGCCAACCGGCGCGATTCGGACCACTTCTCCCATGAATCTCTCATCTGGAAACGCATCCACTGAAATTTTCACCCGCTGCCCTGCCCGAACAGAACCGATATCAGATTCATCGACCCTTGCCTCGATGAACAAACGCGACAGATCAGACAGTATCATCACCGGAGTCCCGCCACCCGTGTTGCTGATACCCGATGATATGATCTGCCCGGTCTGCACGAACCTTTCAGTGACTATTCCGTCCATTGGAGCACTCACCATCGTGTCATCGAGTCTCTGGTTAGCGGTATCCAGGCTTATTCGCGAGGAGCTGACCGATGCCGACGCAACCAGCGTATCCTGTCGCAATAATTCAAGCGCAGCTTCGTCGGCGAATAATTCCAGGAACCTGATATCCGCTGCATCGACCTCTGCTTCGCTTGCCTCCAGTTCCACCAGGGCAAGATCGTATTCCTCTTTCGATGCGAATCCCATCTCGTATAATTCTGCCACGCGATCGGTACTGGTGCGGACTTCCGCCGTTCTCGCCAGAATGAGCTCGTAATCCACATCGGCGCGTGCCCGTGCAATGTCAAGGTCCCGACGTCCAAGGTCAAGGTTCTCGAGAGACCTCGTATACCTTGCCTGGCTTTCGTAGAGGTTGTTCTGTGCAAGATCAATGTTACGGTCCTCGTCAACTGGATCCAGCATGACGAGAAGGTCGCCCTCCTGGACTTCATCACCGATGTCGAACGGCAGAGCTATAATCTCGCCGCTGGCCTTGCATTTGATCTCGACATCGAGGCTGGTGGTAACGCTCCCGCTTGCGGCTACGAGCTCGGTGACAGAGCCTCTTACCGGGCTGATGCGCTCATACTCGGGAGCTATGGCCTCGGGATTTTTATTGTAGAAGAAAATGAAATAGACCCCGATCGCGATCACGACCAGGATCACAGGAATGATAATTTTCTTCATCGTCATCCTCCGTACAGACTTGGACGAATCGGAACAGGACGTGTTCCGTCGAAGGTTGTAGGTAGTATAGTTGAACCAGGTGAAATTAGTTTGAAAGAGGCGAGATTCATGAGCGATTTTCATATATCTGTTTCCGCTGTGACATGCGACTCCGGCGCATGTCCCACAGATAGTGCTATTATTTCTCTATCCTTCCGATAACGAAGACGGGGACAATATGGACTATCAGATTCACACAGACATCAAATACGGACCGCTCGAGGTCATCGATACGGGCAAAATGGCTGACGAATGTACCGAGAAATGGTGGAACCAGTCGCTGGTGCAGGTCAATGACTGCGTCGCACGTCTGGGCATCTTCCACGGTGAATTTCACTGGCATAAACATGACCTTGAGGATGAGTTTTTCTTCGTCCTCGACGGCGTACTCCTTCTGGATCTCGAGGACCGCACTGTTGAGTTAACTCCACATCAGGGAATGATGGTTCCGAAGGGGGTAATGCATCGAACGCGTGCAACGGAAAGAACAGTGGTATTGATGATCGAAGCGGGAAGTGTGAAGCCGACTGGGGATTGAGGTCGGGGGAGTATTGATCTAGATGTAACCATCTTTTTTCAGTTTCCTTACCATAGCCTCGTAACTGATTAAACGGTCTGAAGCCCTTTCCTCGAAGGCAGCCAGGTCGTCTGCACCTTCGACGAGTGCTGTTTTCACTGCATCATTTACCAGGTCGGACATTGAAACCGAGGTTTCTGCGGACTTGACTCGAAGCGCTCTGTGAATTTCCGGATCGAAGTATATAGTAGCTCGTATATTTTGACTGGACATAGCAACACCTCTAATGACGCTATAACATTATAACATCAAACCGTTAAAACGTCAATTCTCAATAATAGAGGTGATCCTCTCCTACCCCACAACCCACTGGGCTGTGCCGGCGACCAGATCGATTGTATGTTCGAGATTCATAAGTTCCCACGGAGCACCGCTGTAGTCCCGGATACGTTTTGTTTCCCCATTGACCGTGATTGACGTATATGTCTCCGGCAGATCGGTAATATTCGCTGTGTATTCATCTTCCAATGAGAAAAAGTCGATCGCGAAGAATTCGTCAACCAGGTTTTTGACGTCATTTGGTGAAATCTGGGTGGTTTGCGTGCCCGTGACAGCCACGTTGCTGTAACCCTCGTATACAACGGTCCCGTCTCCGTAAATGGTCACGTCATAAACCGGGCATGGCCCATAACAGGGAGTTCTTTCGAGTGTTATCACAGCGTTAGCATAATCGATCGGATCCGGCGGCGTTCCCTGATCCAGCTGAGGACATCCGGTCGTGAGTAACATCATGAGTGCCAGTAAGAGTCCCATACCGAGTGTGATTGAGGATTTAATCAGCATTTTATTACCTCCGTGATGTTTGATGGTTCGTCCAGCCGGGAGATAAGACAAGTTTAGCATATCGATGTTCAAAATGTTCATTGATGCGGATATATCAGATTTAATAATAATACGGGTAATAAAAAACCCCCCACGTTTCCGAAGGGGGAGCTTATATAAGCTTGACGAATTCCTCAACAGCCATTCCTGCGGCACGGATCAGGGCTCTTAACGTCCCGGGAGCGAGTTCCTTGTGTTGTGGAATGGAAAGACTCACGATACTTCCCTGCTTAAGCATAACCACATGACTTCCCCGCTGGCGATCGACATGCCATCCTGCACGCTCGAATGCTCTCATGGCCTCTTCCCCGGAAATTACCGGCAGTCTGGGCATTAAACTGGAACCTCGATCTGCCTGACTTCGATAGTTAAAGGCAATCCCGCTTCTGCACGTGTTTCAAGGCAAGCCTGGATGGCTTCCCGAATATTCTCGATTGACTCTTCCTTGGTTTTGCCCTGTGAAACACAACCGGGAATTGCAGGACATTCAACCACGAACATACCGGTTTCATCGCGGTCGAGTGTGATAATCAATTTCATAATTCGCTCCTTGAGGAAATTATACAATAAAAAAACCCCCTACGTTTCCGAAGGGGGATTTATATAATCAATCCTGGCAGCGACCTACTTTCCCACATAAGCAGTATCATCGGCGCTGTGGAGCTTAACTACTGTGTTCGGGATGGGAACAGGTGTTTCCTCCACGCTATGGTCACCAGAAAAGATTTCAATGATCAGAGGTCCAGATGGACCTTATCAATCGGATGGACTACAGGAGCACCGTACGGAAGTCAAAACGCATTTTCAAGATGAAAACGAATTTTCAAAGTGAAG
>JAUWTM010000194.1 GCA_030614715.1 Planctomycetota bacterium | reverse complement strand
CGATTTCGATTTATTGGCTTCAATCTCAGAGGGCCGGTTCTGGAAGGTTTTCATCAAGGTAATTTTCGGTTACTATTCGCTCGGATTCCTGTTCTTCGCATACCTTGTAGCGCTCTTCAACATCAAGAAGTACTTCTACCAGATGCCGAAACGCGCAATGTTCCTCGTTTCGTGGCTTGCTCCCTACGTACTGTTCCAGTTCTTCTTCATGCCGATGAATTACTTCTACAAGCTGTTCGTTTTCGTCCCGCTACTGAGTATTTTCGCCTGGTAAGGCACAATCGAGGTCGTTCCGGAGAAAAAATGGTTCAAATGGTCGGTGTTCGCCCTGTTCGTGATATTCACGGCCTTCTTCATTCCAATACTCGCGATCCTTGTGGCAATTTTTATCGTTGTCTTCGAGGTCTACCAGCATAGAAAGAATGAGCTTTACAGGTGGGGACTTTTCATACTTGTCGTATTCCTCGCCCTTTACAACAACATCTCAGGTATCCAGCCCGAATCCATGCTGGAACACAATCCCGAGGTGGAGCATGCACTCGACCTTCAGGAGCATTTCCGTGACGGTGATCTTCTTATCTTCGAGGGCGGCTACGAGTACCCGAGGGGATGGATTATTCCAGCCCTTACCGATGCCAGGGTTGTGACCCTCGGTGCCCTGTACGAAATGTCAGAGGAAGAACGCGACGCGCTGGTTGTATCTGTGCAGCTTGATGGCGGTAGGATTTTCGTGCATCCCAACATCACGGACATGACTGAGCAGTTCATCATGAACGCCGGGGAATTGGGAATCAGCGTCGATGCCATGGCCGACCTGTTGAAGGAATACACCTGGAGCGAGGGATTTGTGCTTGACGGTAGAATGTTCGTACAGATGACCCCGTTATAATTTTTCAAGGTGTCATGCGCAACCTTGTGCCATGCGCAGCCTGCGCATGGATTCGATAATCATATGCAGGCTGCATATGACACTTTTTAACTTGTGATTAATTAGGTCCGCTGACTGGTTCGCCTGTTACTGCGTCCAGACCGTAGAAATACAGGTCCGCGGACCCAAACATGATCCGATCATCAAGCAGTAACGGCTCGCCGTGATTCATGCCGTACGTGTCGAAGCTCCAGTCCTCCTGGAGAGTTTCCCTGTTTATGGCGAGAACACGGAACCGCAAAGTACAGGCATAGATGCGATCATCATCCACAGCCAGGCGCGCGAAAATTTCGTCGCCAGTCCCTTCCCTGTCCTCAAGTGCGGTATGCCCCTCTCCGTTCGCCTGCTCCTCCAGGATCTGACGGTTTGCGGGCAGGGGACCGATGAGGTCCGGGTGTGGGTGAACTATGCTTATCGATTCAAGAATTTCGCCGGATGCTGGATCAATTTGATAAATGAAACCGCCCTTGCAGCCGATAAAGAGGATGCCGTCGTAGTAAACCGGACCTCCCCAGAACTCTCCTGCACCCTCCGGCTCGATTCTCCACAGCTCAGAGCCGTCCGATATCGAAAATGCTGCTATTTCGCCACCTGTGCTCGCAGCGTATACGACTGTCGGGAGTACTACTGCTTCTTCGGTGCCGTTTTCATCCCATGTAGGAAGAAGTGTTTCGAAGATCTCCGGCGTGTTTTCAGTCACATCGTATGGATACTGCCCCGGTTTGGGCTTGATCGACGCTGCGGGATCGGTCTCGCCCTCGATTTCCAGAACCTCCTGGACATCGAGTGCCGGAATTCCATAAATTTCACCTTTCAGGTCGCCCTTCCACTGGAGTTCACCTGTCAACGGATCTATCGCGTGCAGGAATCCCTCGTTGTCACCCACGAGTATCGTGTCGGACGTGACAACGGGTGTGCACCTTACGATCTCGCCGCAGTCATATTCCCATTCGAGCGAACCATCGAACGGATCAATTGCACGCACGAAACCATCCCATCCGGCAATAATCAGGTGATTGGCTGTATGTGCTGCGCCTGCGTCGATATGGGTCCCGATTTCATACAGAATCGTGGGGTTCGATGGGTTGTTCGGGTGTACTGCGGTTACATGTCCTTCGTAGTCAGTCACATATATGACGCCGTTCCAGATGAGCGGGGTGCTGCGGGATCCCGTACCGAGTCCAACGATCCATTCTTCCTGTGCCTGACCGCGAGTCCTGTCCAGACGGACCATGTTGCCGTCCAGCCCAACAACATATATCCATTGTGCCGTTGGTGTCCCGCGAGCGATAAATCCGTTGTAACCGTAACCGCCGCCTTTTGACTTGTAGCCGAAATACCAGCTCGAATCCAGGGTTGGGAAGCTGGGCCCGAATTTCATGATCTGGCATCCCGTTCCGAGCGGGAGCGCAAGTGCTGCAATCAATATCAGGATGTAAAATCTACGCATAACAAACACCGAACCGCCAGGTCCTGACGGTCGAGGGCGCATTTTACCATAAGAGAGTGACTCGCGCTCGTTTGTTGCGGAATGTACGCGTGAAATTTGTACGAATCTCTTTGTGTATATGCCATCCGACATTTTGTGCTGTATAATCCTTTCATCCGATCCGGATCTCTGTGACACGTGACTCAATCAACCGGAAATCCTGAGCCAGCACATCATACCGCGGCTGAAACTGCCAGGGATGTAATCATGTGGCCGCTTGCCATCGCAGGTTGGGTCACCAGCTTCATCCTGACACCGGTAATCAATTTCTTTGATTACATCGGACGGCTTGTCACGCTGATCGGTCAGGCTCTCTGGTACATCCTGACTCTGCAGATTCCCATCGGACTGACAATCCAGCAGATGGCACACCTCGGTACCGACAGCCTGTTCATCGTTACCCTCTGTGTCGGATTCACCGGAGTGATTCTCGCCACGATCCTCGCCCAGCAGGCGCAGGACCTCGGTTTCGGTGCCCACTACGTCGGCGGTGCGGTGGTTTACTCGATGGCGAAGGACCTCATCCCGGTGCTGGGAAGCCTTGTACTCGCCGGACGTGTCGGATCTGGTATCGCGAGTGAAATTGGCTCTATGAAGGTTACAGAGCAGATAGACGCGCTGCGCTCACTTGCGGTCCCGCCAATCAAGCACCTCGTCGTTCCGAGACTCCTGGCGTGTGCTGCAATGGTCCCGGCAATCTGTTTCATCGCCGGGTTCGTCGGTGTATGGGCAGGATGGATCCCGATGAAACTGATGCCGGGTGTGAACCTGAGTCACAGGTTGTATTTTGACAGTGTCTTCGCGATGCTGGACTATAAATTGATGTGGATCTGCTATAAGAAAAGCCTTTTCTTCGGAATAATTATCGCGCTGATCTCGTGCCTCGAAGGATTTGCCACACGTGGCGGTGCGAGAGGTGTCGGGATTACCGTCACACGTGCAGTAGTCATCAGCATGGTCTGCATCTTCGTAATGGACCTCATACTGACAGTGTAAAAAAAATCCCCGGAAGTCCCGGAGACGTAGTGCAGTTCCTGTTTTTGAAATTCAGCTTTCCCTGCTGGCTTCGAACGCTGGTCCCAGTATCCCCATTGCCTCTTCCGCCGCAGCCCGGATGTCATCCGCCTGGCTTATCATGCTCACTCCCGCGATTCTCAGCGGATGGATCGTGCCGGCAAGGTCCTTCAGGTCGGGAAGACGTATCCCTCCCAGAAGAAAAATCGGTACCTCAACTTTCTCCATGACCTCCTTAGCACCGTCGATGCCGTGAGGTTTGTACGGAGTGTCCTTATGTTCGAGCCTGAAAAGCGGGCTGTACGTAATGTAGTCCGCTCCCTCCCATGCAGTAGTAATTGCTTCCTGAAGCGTGTGTGCTGAGTAGCCGACGATAAAATCCTCTCCCATGTACTCCTTGACCACCCTGAGCGGTAGGTCGCCCTGCCCGAGATGGACACCCTCGGCACGTATCAGCGCCGCGACATCGAGTCGGTCATTGATTATCAGTCCGGCGCTTACTTCGTCGCAGAGTTCCTTGATCTTAATTGCTTCATTGTAGAACTCAGCATCGCTTAAATCCGGCTCACGGTACTGAATCCATCGAATTCCGCCCTCAAGCGCTGCACGGATTACATCCAGGTTCGAACGGTCCTGCGACCTGTGACGGTCGGTGATGAACATGAATGGGTGATCGAATAGATGAACATGGGGAGGCATACATCTCACCTGAGATTTACTCTGATTTTATCGACTATTACACAGGATACGAGCTAAGCAGAATCGTCAATAATCACTTATTATAAAGATAATACTCAAACCGTGCCTTAGTCTGCAACTTTTGTCTCAATTATTTTAAGATTGAAGTCTTTCTCTTCGATGTTGAGGAATATGGACAGTGCATCCTTGGCGTTGATAAGTGCCTCCTGCTTCGTGTCGCCGCATGCGAAGAATCCGACTGCCTCATCCGATGTGACCCACCAGTCCTCTTCAGTGCTTTTCTCGATCCTTACTTCCACTTGTCTCATCGTCCCACTCCTATCACTGACAAACCGGCACCTTCGATCCCTTCACGTCCGAGGCAGTTACGGCCATCAAACACGATATCGCCGCTCATGACCATCGCAATTCGCTTCCAGTCGAGATCCAGGAACTCGGGCCACTCGGTTACAAGCACCAGCGCGTTTGCACCCTCGGCGACCTTGTAAGGATCATCGAGGTATTCACAGCTATTGAATTCCAGCTTAGCATTTTCAATAGCCCTGGGATCGGTTGCCTTCAGAATAGCTCCATCTCGATTGAGTTCACGCATGAGATCGATCGCAGGAGCCTCGCGGATATCGTCTGTTCCCGGTTTGAACGCCAGCCCCAGGATCCCGATGGTTTTATCTCCCATCGGTTCGAGTGCGCGACGGATTTTCGCCAGGAACCGGTACCGCTGAATCCTGTTGACCTCGATTACTGCGTTTAACAGCGTGAACGTGTATCCCCGACTTCCCGCGTGATGATGGAGTGCCTTTGTATCCTTCGGGAAACACGAGCCGCCGTAACCGATTCCAGCTTTGAGGAATTGCGGCCCGATCCTTGAGTCAAGACCGATTCCCCTCGCTACATCGTTGATATCAGCCTCAACCTCTTCGCACAGGTTTGCGATCTCGTTAATGAAACTGATTTTAGTTGCGAGGAAAGCGTTCGACGCGTACTTGATCATTTCGGCCGATCTTGGCGACGTCTTTACTACAGGTACCGGGCTTGTGTAGCCGTCCGGCCTGCCCGGGAGTGGCGGTGAATCATCGAAGTTCTGGCTTACCAGTCCTGAATAAAGCTCATCCAGAATCTCAAAAGCACTGCTCTCATTCGCCCCGATTACACTCCGATCGGGATACAGCGTGTCGAAGATTGCCTGGCCTTCCCGAAGGAATTCGGGATTTGACGCTATGAGGTACGGCTTGTCGGTTTTCGATCCCAGGCGTTCACTGAGATAATCGGTCGTGCCGGACGGGACCGTTGATTTCACGACAATTAGTGGTGTCCCATTGAGCTCATTCCTGGAACTGAGCGCTTCCGCGATCGAATCTATTGCGGATTCAAGCTGGGAGAGGTCGATCTCCCACGTCTCGCGGGTTGGCGTACCGACTGCAAGCATGATGACCTTCGCTTGCCCGCACGCAGAGACATGATCGTCCGTGAAGCTCAGCCTGCCTGCCTTGATACCAGCATCCAGCATCTCCTGAAGGTGAGCCTCGAAGATGGGTGATTTACCGTTACTTAGATTTTCAAGTTTTACGGGATCGATCTCTACGCCGATAATGTCGTGACCGAGATCGGCCAGCACGACACTTGTCGCGAGACCTACGTAACCACAACCGATAACCGCTACCTGCATACAGTGATTGTAGCATCACGAGGGAAAATGCAGAAGCGTGGCACGCACAAAAACGTCCCCGATTTTGAGCGGTGTTCTCAAAAAAATATAAAAAATTCTGCTTCCCCCTTGACATTCTACGGATCGTAGAATATATTTGTTCTACAAGCTGTAGAATAAGGTGATTTTTCATGACACCAGATTTCAAATTCGGAAAAGGAAAAGCAAAGCAGGCTCTGGCTCTTGGTGATCTCGAGCGGGCTGTGCTTGAAACCCTTTGGGAATCCGGCGAGATGCCGGGTAAAGAGGTCTTTGAAAAGCTGGGCAAGGTACACAAGGTCCGGCACAACACGATTCTCACAGTTCTGGACAGGCTCATCAACAAGGGGCTTGTTTCAAAACAGAAGTCGGGACGGTCTAACACTTACAAAGCCCGTCTGAGCCGCGATGAATTCGCGTCACGCGTTTCATCGCCGATTTTCGAGGAACTGATGAACGTCTCATCGCATGCTGCGATGTCGGCGTTCGTCGAGAGCGCGGGAACTGATCCTGAAAAGCTGAGGGAGTTAAAAAAATTGATAGAGGATGCTGAGAAAAGGCAATCAAAAACCAAAGAGGAGAATAAGTAAGATGAAAAAGTATGGATTAGGACTGCTGGCGCTTATCGTTATCGTCGTGCTGGCATTTGGAGCTTCGGTTTTCGCTGAGGACGAAGCCGAACCTGGTGATTCAACATCTGAAGGACTCGGAGTCTACGCATGTCCGATGTTCTGCGATCAATACCTCACCACTGATTCGGAAGCCAGGTGTCCGAGCTGTAACATGTTCGTCGGGGAGATCGATGCGCTTTATCATTGCGCGGATGACCCGGACGAGGTCTCGATAACTCCCGAGGAACTCTGTTCCGATTCAGAGGAGCCAATGGTACCGGTCGAGGAAATCTGGGTTTGCCCGATGCATCCGGATGAGATTTATACAACTTCAGACGCCGCATGCAGTATTTGCGGAATGGACCTTGTGCTGCATTGGGAAGCAGATGGTGCTGACGAAAGCGAAGGCACCGATGATGATCAGGATGCGGACGAGGACGCTGCATCGGTTGGCAGTGGTGGACACTGCGCGGGACATAACTAGTGTGTACTCAACAAGAGTGAGTGAATGATCCTGGTATGGGTAGAAATGGTGGGTGATGCAGAATGATGAATTCGATACAGAAAATTACGGTAGTACTTATGATGTTAATCCTCGGGACCGGGATTGCCAGGGCCGATACAGGTGTGCCAGTGGTGCACGGTGTCAACCTCCTGGCAAGCCCGGTTCCGATGGGGGATCCTGCAGTTGAGACTGAGCGGAATATCGTCGGATTGCGCGACCTTTTTGAGATCGCGTTTGAGATGAACCCGCAGATTTCAGCCGCACGGTCGCAGTGGCAGGCGACAATCGAGATGTACCCGCAGGTGACTTCGCTTCCCGATCCGAAACTG
>JAUWTM010000009.1 GCA_030614715.1 Planctomycetota bacterium | reverse complement strand
TACCCGAAGGTCCACATAGTAGGTCCCTGGTGCAGGATAAGAATGGCTCTTGTACTCACCTGATTCATCCCACGTTCCGTCATTCGTCCAGTCCCATTCCCAGTTGACAATTTCATCGCCGTTACAGTCATTGTCATAGGAACCGGAACCGTCGAAATCGATCAGCTCATTAACTATGACGTTCGTCTTGTTAGCTGAACCGACAGCGGTTGGTATTGCATCCTCGATCATTATCACCATCGGTGTGTCGAGAAGGTCCGTCGCGCCTTCATCATCAGTTACACGGAGCTGTACGTCAAAATTGCCTGTCGAATTCCACGTATGCGAGACTGATGAGCCGAAATATTCGTACGTGCCGTCGGCACCGATATCCCATGCGTACTCGACAATTGAGCCGCCGTCCGGGTCGTATGAGCCGTTATCCATCAACGATACCGGCTCACACACGATCTGCGGATTCGGATTGGCCTGCGCCATTGCGACCGGATCCTGATAGTCGATCGTTACATTGATCTGGATTAGGCTGTCTAGAGTATCAGTTCCACCTTCGTCATCCGTTACCCGAAGGTCGACATAATAAGTCCCCGGTGCAGGATAAGAATGGCTCTTGAACTCACCTGATTCATCCCATGTTCCATCATTCGTCCAGTCCCATTCCCAGTTGACAATTTCATCGCCGTTACAGTCATTGTCGTAGGAGCCCGAACCGTCGAAGTCGATAAGCTCATTCACGATGACGTTTGTCTTGTTAGCTGACGCTACAGCTGTCGGAATTGCATCCTCGATCATTACAACAATCGGTGTATCCAGAAGATCTGTAGATCCTTCATCATCGGTTACACGAAGCTGTACGTCGAAATTGCCGATGGTGTTCCATGTGTGCGACACACTTGTACCGAAGTATTCATAGGTGCCGTCCGCACCGATGTCCCACGCGTATTCAACGATAGAGCCGCCGTCGGGATCGTACGAACCATTGTCCAGCAGATCCACCGGTTCGCACACGATCTGTGGGTTTGGTGCAGCGTATCCGATGGCCACCGGTGGTTCGTCCTCTCCAAGGATGTTTATGTACAGTAGCTGATCGAGGGTATCAGTACCGCCCTCGTTATCGGTTACTCGTAAGTTCACGGTGTAGAGACCGGGTTCGGTCCACCAGTGCCAGAGGCTTGGACCCTGCTCGTCAAATGTGCCGTCATTTTCCCAGTCCCATTCCCACAGCACGATTTCGTGTCCGTTACAGTCGTTGTCGTAGGAACCGGTGCCGTCGAAGACAATTACCTCATTGACCATGCCCTCGTACTTGCTGGCGGTTGCCACGGCGGTCGGAAGTGCGTTCTCGATCAGGATCTGGAGCGGATCATCGAGGGTGTCGGTTGCGCCCTCATCGTCGGTTACGCGGAACTGTACGTCGTACGTGCCGGGTGCATCGAACTGGTAGTAAGCATCTTCGCCTGTTACTTCGTAGATGCCATCCTCGTCGAAGTCCCACTCGTAAAGAACGATATCGCCGCCGTCCGGATCGTAGGATCCGTCGTCCTGGAAGAAGATTGAGTAACACGGAATGCTGTTCTCAGGATCCGCGATTGCGTAGGCGATCGGATCCATGTTACCAAGAGTGACGGTTATCTCGAGAGGCTGGTCGAGGGTGTCGGTTCCGCCCTCATCATCGGTCACTCTCAACTGGACTTCGTAAACGCCGGGAT
Organism: Planctomycetota bacterium; assembly: GCA_030614715.1. Taxonomy (GTDB): domain Bacteria; phylum JAJVIF01; class JAJVIF01; order JAPKYR01; family JAPKYR01; genus JAUWTM01. The sequence goes on along the minus strand of JAUWTM010000009.1, from coordinate 51,986 downwards.
TTGGGTACGCATGGACCGGATTCGGACCTTCATCCGACCAGGTTCCGGTGTTCTCCCAGTCCCATTCCCACTGCACGATTTCCTGACCGTTACAGTCGTTGTCGTGACTTGATGAGCCGTCAAAATCTATGTTCTCGCCGGTCGCGACGTTGTATTTATTGGCTGATGCTACTGCGGTCGGAATCGCGTCCTCGATCATTATCTGGAGTGGTGAATCCAGAAGGTCCGTAGCACCTTCATCGTCGGTTACCCGAAGTTGCACGTCGAACGTGCCAATCTCGTTCCAGGTGTGCGACTGGCTTGGTCCTGTGTACTCATAAGTACCATCTGCACCGATGTCCCACTCGTAAAGGACGATTGCTCCGCCATCGGGATCGTATGAGCCGTCATCCATCAGTGAGACAGGCTCGCACACGATCTGCGGATTCGGATTAGCTGTAGCCTTGGCAACCGGGTCTTCCGGTGATGGAAGGATGGTGATTGTCGGCCACTGGTATACGTCAATCCGGTCCGATCCGCCCTCATCGTCGAATACTTCCACGTCTACACGGTAAACGCCGGGCGTGTCGTATGTGACTATAACTTCACACAGCTCTGACTCAATGTATTCCGTGTCGGTCCAATGCTGGTAGAAGTGGTGGTTGACTATCTCATGGCCGTTGCAGTCATTATCGTAGGAATCGCACGCACTGAGGGTTATATCCTCACCCACATATGCTTCATCCGTGCTGGCAGTCAGTACTGCGGTCGGTAAAGCATTCACAACTGTAACCACGTGCCAGATATCGTCTGTGAGACCTGACTCATCGGTAACTGTCAAGGTTACTGTGTAATCGCCGGGCTCGTCGTACGACCAGACAATGGTCGGAAATTCTGATTCCTCATCAACAATGTCATCATTGTCGAAATCCCACTCGTAGAGGATGATGTCATCGTCTTCATCTGTTGAGCATGAACCGTCGAACGTGATTTCCTCGCAGGGAATCGGGTTCTCTGGATCCCAGTCAAAACACGCTACCGGGGGTATCGGTGCCGGGCTGATGTGAACCTCGAGCGGTGTGTCGAGGGTATCCGTCTGAAGCTCGTCATCCGTTACACGTAACTGGATGAAGTAGATTCCGGGTGCGCCGTATGCATGATCCTTTGTCATGCCTAGGTCATCGTATGTGCCGTCGTTTTCCCAGTCCCACTCGTACAGCACGAGGTCTCCACCGTCGGGATCGTACGATTGCGAGCCGTCGAACGTGATCGGCACGCCGACTACCTCCTCGTACTTGGACGCGGCACCTATCGCGACAGGTGGTTCAGGTGGCGGGTTGACTGTTATCTCGATCAGCTCGTCTCCGGGATCGTCTGTCAGATCGTCGGTGACGCCTTCATCGTCGGTTACCCTGAGGTTGATGTAGTAGAGGCCCGGTACGGGGTAGGAGGTATCGGCCGAGGGTCCTACTGCATCGAAAATTCCGTCGTTATCGAAGTCCCACTCGTACAGAACGATGGGTCCACCGTCCGGATCGAATGAGCCGTTGTCCTGGACGTGTACATTTTCTCCTATCGAGACTACCGGGGTGGTGGTTACGCCCTTTGCGATCGGGTCGAACAGCTCCGGACCCTGGTCCTCGATCTGCCACACGCCCGCCTTTGCATCGAAGATTACGATGATGACGGTTCCACCGAAGTACTGGAAGCCAACACGTACACGGGTGTAATAAACCCCATCCACAAGCGTTGGCTCAATTAGCCAGTCACCGAACAGGCTCTGGCCTGTTGTCGGAATGTTGACAGGCGACCAGACGTCGCGAGCGTCAAGGTTCAACGGGATGTTGAACATGTCCACCTGCGTCGCGACAACCGTCTGGTTGTTGATCGGGAACTGGATGTTGTTCTGGATGTCCACCCTGTACTCCATGAAGTCCCCGGCTTCATACGTGGCCGGCCATGGCAACGGAGGAGCATTAGTATAAGAGACACCGCAACTGATCAGGTTGAGCCAGGTAATATCATATGTCGCCTGGGCTTCGCGGGTGACGTCTGAACGTCTCAATGCCTGGAGCATTGGGGCAATGTAGTCGATCCTGTAATCCCATTCTCCATCGACTAGCAGCACGGTACCCCAGGCAAGGGTTTCTTCTTTTTTTGAGATGTAATAAAAATTCCCAAGAACCCGGTTTTCGGGTTCCTCGGTCATGACGCCGCTGGTCAGTTCGACATCGTTGTTTGTTGTTTCAGTACTATCGGGTTCATCCTGGGAGTCTAACGGGGGTGTCGTGGGACCTCCACCGCTCGAACAACCAATTAGCAGGAATACAACCGCGATAATAAGTATACGCGCCAGATACTGATGCATCTTCAACCTCCACCTATGTGATAGGTAAATGATTATTCGTACTAGTGGTCGGAATCGAGTCTTAGCTGGTGAATTTAACTTCGGTACAGGGTATCAATACATAATGAATAGAGTCAAGGAATGTAAAACTTAAATGGGTTTATTCCCCATATTTCCATTTCACCCGGGTCCTTAAAACTACAGGTGTAAAAGATATAAAAGAAAATAAAAGTAATATAAGGATTCCTTTGTTTATGCAGGATTGAGCGCAAAGCCGCCCATAATGCGCCTTTCATTGCATTATTCGCATAAGTTAGCACCTGAACGTAGATAGGATTTTATAAGCGTTGTCGAGGCTTCATCGATCGCTGAACGCGGTGTCGGACGACAGCGTGCTCAGGTACCTCGCGAGGAATTCAAGGTCATCTTCCGGCAGGGTCTGGGCCGGCATGTCAGCGTCCGGTCGAACAGCCTGCGGATTCGAGATCCAGGCCTTTAATTCATCCTTTGTGAACCTGTCACCGATCCCGGTAAGCTCCGGACCGGTGTTCCCACCCGGATCGTCGCCGATCGTGTGACATTCGGTGCACCGGGCTGAAAGCCATACCTGTGTGCCGCTCATTATATCTCCCAGCGAGATTGTCTCGCCGGGCTCTCCGGAACCACCGGACGTTCCTCCGTCGTCACTGCCTGATCCCCCGGAACCTCCATCGGACGGTGTCCCGCTGCCTCCCGGGGGAGTGGGCTGTCCTGTGCATGCACTCATTATTAAAATTAACGCTATTAACGTCACATAGCTGAGAATGTTCCTGTGGTTCATCATTTATCTCCTCTGGTTAAGTGAAACATAACATAAAATGAAACTCAATCCCGGCAAGGTTTATTTTAAAGGATTAAGTCCAAATCGATGATAATATACTGTGCGCGGAATAAGGTGCACGAGAGGTAGACATGACATCTGATAATAACGCGCTTGAAAATCCGGGCAGCGTCCAGGAACTGCTCATTCACGGACTGGCTTTCATTGCCAGGCCCTTCGACTCCAACGAGATTTTAAAAGGGCTTCTCAAGGGACTCAGGGAGTGCACGGGCAGCGAACGTGCAGATCTCCTGATGTTTCAGTCCGACATGAACATCCTGTTTTTTTCAGAAAGCGATACCGCTGCCTACGATGTGGACAAGCCCGGCAACCTGAGCATGGCTGACAGCAAGAACTCGGCTCCGGTTAAGGCGTTATCCGGCGGACACACCGTTCTGGTCGATGATGTACGTGAGTCCGGCCTTTTAAGCCTTTCGTCCGGGGCAAGAACGCTACTGTCGGTGCCCGTGTTCTTCGGAGAGCGTACCCACGGTGTTTTGAATCTCGAACACAACGACGCTAAAGCTTTCGATCCGGAAATTATCCGCTGGATCCAGGCTCTCGGTGGTCTGTTCGCTATGCTGCTCGAACGCAGCTGGCTTTCGGAGCAGGTTTTCAACCTCAATCAACGTCTGATCGACACGATGACAGAAACCGCCAACGAGACGGATCCCGGATTCAAGGCTCATGCTGAAAGGGTTTCCAGTATCGCAGTCGCAATTGCAGTGCAGATGGACCTGGGTGAGGAAACCGTGGATGCTGTCAGGGATTCAGGTTACCTGCACGACATTGGTAAGTCGGGTGTATCACAGAACATTCTTGTTAAACCCGGCAGCCTGACTCTTGAGGAAATCGACGAGGTCCGCAAGCACCCGATTCTCGGACGGTTCCTGTTGAAGCCGCTTGGTTTCCAGCCTGCCGTAATCGAGGGCGTTGCAAGCCATCACGAACGATGGGACGGTTCGGGTTACCCGAGGGGACTCAAAGGCGATCAGATTCCCATTACCGGACGGATTCTCGCAGTTGCCGAGGCGTTCGACGTCATGACCAGCGATCAGCCGTACCGTAAGAAAATGATCTTAGAAGAGGCTGTCATCGAAATTCAAAGCCACTCAGGAGAGCAGTTCGACCCGACAGTGGTCGACGCATTACTCGGAATAAACTTCAAAGAACTGTAACCACCCATCACTAATAATAAAAATCACGCCCGTACAGGCGTGATTTTTTTTACTTTGTGTCTTTCTTCGTGTCCTTTGTGTCCTTGGTGGTTTTCTTTCTTAATACGGACCCACGTCATTCAGTGCGTTGTACGTCGCCAGTCCCGTGATTACCAGCGTGTCCGGATCGTAGTTTATGTCGGTCCCGCTGTTAATCGCCGCCACGATAGCGACAACCGTTCCGTCATCGAGATACCATTCGTACACCAGCGCGCTTCCTGTGAGTATGACGCTCTCAATGGCTATCTCGTATTTCAGCACCACGCACGGCACATCTGTAAGACTCGAATACGGCACCGTTACCAGCCCCTCACCCCATCCGTGAAGCTCATAGCTGAACTCGATCAGCGGAGGGAATGAGTACGTGTATGTGTAATCCGAGAAGACCCAGAACGGGAACTCCTGCTCCATGATCGGATCGAGGTTAACGCTGCCGATGACGTCTGTCTCATGCAGGCCCACCCACTGCAGCCGGTCGGGTCCGGACGCATATCCCTCGGCTATGTAAACCGAGCCCGATATGAAGTTGTAAATCCCTTCGGTAAGATAGAAATGGTCGTACGGCTCGATGAAATCCCCTGCGAAACCCGATACTGACGGGTGCGACTGGCTGATCGATGCCCGTAAATTGCCGGTATCTGTAAGTGCCAGTGCTGTAAAGTCCCACGGACCGTCGGGATTTGTTACCGGAACGTTTGCTTCAACTGTTGGCGCGTCGAAATCTCCGCTGACATACTCAAATGCCGTGTCATGCGTCTTGTAATCCTGATCCTCGGGCATTGTCACGCCCACGTGCACGTAAACCGGCATCTCCGCGACATCCCAGAGATCGCAGTTGTCCGTCACTTTCAGCCCGACCTGGTAATCACCCGGTGCATCCCATGACGTGTTGACCTCTTCACCAAATGCATCATCGTATTCTCCATCGAAATCAAGGTCCCACTGGTATGCACTCATGCATTCGACCCCGTCTGGATCATATGACATGCTCACAAGTGTAATTTCCTGGTCAGTAAGAATGTGTGGAGGTTCCTCGATCACCGCGACAGGTGCATTGTCGCAGCAGATATCCGACACTGTAATTTCGAGTAATTCATCGGGTTCAAGATCGTCCGAAAGACCACCCATATCCGTGACCTTGTGATCGACAAAGTACGTCCCGGCTTCATCGTACGCGTGCACGGTGTCCTGTGAATCTACATCCCAGACCCCGTCGTTCTCGTAATCCCATTGCCAGAGATCCAGATCCCCAAAGCCGTCCGGGTCGGTTGAATACGACGTGAAATTGATTGAATCTCCGATGTAAACCGAGTACGTATCAGCCTCCGCTGCCGCGACCGGGGGATTGTTGGGCGGTACCGCTACCTCGATGTCGGCAAATGTGTACATCGTGTAGTCCCACGGAGGGACCGTGGTTGAGCTGTCCCGCGCCGCAACCAGCGCCCTGTACGTCCCTTCTCCCGCTCCGGTATCGTTGTTTATCTTCACGTAGTAAATTGTGTATTCTGGACCGCCCGCAGCCATCGTGTCGTATTTCATACCGGTCCAGAGGTCAGGACACTCGATCCAGACTCCCCCGGGATTGTTCTGCCAGTCGTACACCCTCACCTGGATCGTGCTTTCGTCTCCCATGCCGATCCCCAGCGCGTCCGGCTGGATTACAGAGACCTCGAACGGTTCAGGTTTATGCGGATCACCGGTGTCGGGATGCTCCCATGAAACGTCAACCGCATAGCCCATCACGAACGGGCCGCCCGACGGGAACCTGATATCCCACGATCGCACGGCGGACTGGCCCGGCTCGAACATCCGACCCCAGGGTTCGGTATGATAATCCTTATATGGATTCAGCGTGCTGTCGGGCATGGTTGGTGTGGCGAACTTACCCTGGCTGTATGAGAAAATTGGCGGACCGTCCGGCGGGAACCCTTCAGGATTGAAAATCGTAGTGTATCCGTCGGCGTTGAGTACGTACCCGTCAGTGCTGTCGGGATCCTGTGTTCTCAGCCATGACGTCGGCCAGACCTCCGAGCCGTTCCACATCGCGATCCCCCTGAGATCGTAGCCCGTGTAAACGTCCAGCCCCGGCCACGGGTGTTTGATCATGATATCGATTATGTTCGTCCCGTAGTCGGTCGGCTCGATATTGATCACCTGCAGGCAGTCCGAGCACGGTACTCCATCCTCAAGAAACCGACGTATATTGAAGTGCATTGCGATGTCACGCGATGGAATAACCTCAACCGAGTTGGTTTCCGGATCGATCCCGATCCACCAGAATCCCAAAAGTGCGTGAGTGTTACTCTCGGCCTGGCCTGTCTGGGAAATATCAGACGGTGGTGTGATTTCAGGGGTCAGGATCGAGTCCTGATCCTTGGAGCCTGAGCATCCGAGCGCAAACAGCACGATCAGGACGATTGTTGTCATAAAATTACCGATTCCGTGGCGATACATTGAGTTGTAACCTCCTGCGTTACTTACATTACGAATATATCACTTCTTGAGAGATTATACCAACCACATTACAGGATTTTCCCGGATTGTTTCCCCCGTCCCTTACTAAATAGGGTGTTTAACATGCTGCGTACACTGATTCCTTTAACTCTCGCACTCAGCCTTCTGCTTGTCGGCTGTAACAGTAACAATCCGATCTTTCCAGTGGTCGAAGATGCCGACGGCGACTACTACGGCTGGGTGTACATCGACAATCCCGGGATGGGATTCAACCAGTCGTTCCACGCCAGGCTCTCAATCTACGACAACAGCTATCGCGCGACTCTCAGGGACGATCGCGGACGGGTTTTCACCGCCGATCACGTCGAGTACAGCTACTGGTCCGATTCTCTCGACGTGTATTTCAGGGTCCACGAAACGCGCTGGAGTCCGGATTGCGGAAACGAATATTTCGACTGGGAGATGAGACTGAACGGACGTATCTACTCCAACGGTGATTTCAGGGGAGAGCTCGAGGGAGATATCGACCCCGAGGATTACCACTCCGACTGGTGTCATCTCGACTACAACCCGCCCCCAAGACACGTTGGCACTTTCGACCTCGAGCGCCAGAACTACTGGTACTGATTGAGTTCACTAGATCCCCTGGTACTGGTTGAATGTGTGAGGACTTCTGTTACTGGTTGAATGTGTGAGATTTTCTTGTACTGATTGTATGTAATTCCATACCTGGAGATTCCCAGGTGTTACGAGACAAGGCAGCCCTTACCGGCTACCTTACTTCGTTGACAAAACCATACTATCCACTACTCCTCCTCCCATAATATCCAACCTGACGTTAACTCCCCCTGACAAACAACCAAACCTCACCCAATAAATAAAACATTTCCCAATGCCTCCCTCAAGCACATGATGATCTTCCAGGTCTTCAAACATGCTCATGGTGCTTGAGGGTGCCTCACATTATGCACACTCCCCCATCCAACCAACCCCCCAACCTTCCCCGATGTCGTTCTCAAGCACACGACATCGCCCACTTTCCCTTCATACTACTGGTGCTTGAGGAAGTCTCACAATACGCACACGCACTCCAACACTGGTAAGTGGTACAATACCATATGGCTATTTGATTAATAGATGGTTTGGACTTTTCCAGGGTGAAATCGATGCTTCCTAATCAACGTTTCAGATACGTTAACGCATTGACTGTAATTATTTGCGTAGTTTCCTTGATGATCGGTTGTAAGCGGAGCTCACACTATTCGTTCAATGATTCCAATTTAAAAAATTCTATCGCTGAGACAATCAATTTCGCTGATGAATCTGATTTTCAGGACCAACTAGATAGCATTTTAGGCCTGAATCTTCAGGGATTAGAGATTGAGAACTTACAAGGCATACAAAATTGTTCAAATCTTGTACTATTAAAATTAGGATTTAATAATATATCTAATATTCAGCCTTTAGCAACATTAAGTAAATTGGAAACCCTCAGCTTATTTGCGAATCAGATTACTAATCTAAATCCCATCCGTGGATTGGTGAATTTGGAAGTACTAGAGTTTGGATTTAATAATGTTCCAGATGTAACTCCTCTGCAACATCTATCTAATCTAACATTACTAGAAATGGGGAGTTGCGGTATTGATGACATTAGTAGCGTATCCAATTTGGACCAATTAGTAACATTACGAGCTAGTAGTAATAATATTATTGATATTACTTCATTACAATATTTATATTCATTGGAATCTATTACATTGGCGCAAAATGCGATTACAGACATATCTGCACTATCAAATCTGCCAAATTTAAACTATATAATGCTTGATGAAAATTATATTTCAGATATTTCTCCATTAGTGCAAAATGCAGGAATTGGACAAGGAGACAGGATAAGACTGAGGTTTAATCCCCTAGATAACAATTCTCTCAATGTCCATATCCCTTCATTGATCAACAGAGGTGTTGATGTAATATATTAATACGAACGTAAACTTAATCATTTGCTGTAACAAATGGTCACAGTCACAATTCCAAAAACCTATGCCAAGACTTGACAAAATAGCAATATTGTGCTATCCTTAACCTCGGAGGTACCTTTTCCCACTGCAGGGAACCACCTCCTTCACGTACGTGAACAACTGTAACGGATCCTGGCGTTTGCTGGTTTTACTGTTGCCAGCGCTTTACCTCGCCCCTGCTACGTACCAGGCATAACGGAATATGCGCAGTACGGCGGTCCGACACGGCTTGACCCGGCCATTCGGCCTGACTCTGTAGGAAGAGACTGCCTTCTCTGTCAAGCCGGGGCAGCTGATCTGCAGTACCAATTGCTGACTTCAGTACCCGGCGCGCCAGGATCCAACTAAAATGAAAAACGGAGGGAAACAACCACCCGGATAGAACCGCCTGCATTTGCTTGCCTGAATTTACATCCCGTAAAGGAAGCTGATTATCCTTCCCATCAGTTCTGCCTTCGTGTTCGGAGCGGTGCCGTCGTCGAATCCCCCGAACTCAAGGCTCGACGCCACGCTCCTGTACGTCCCGCTGTCGTACGACACCATCATGCCGAAATTCGGTACGTCGTTCGACATCACCAGCGTGCCGCCGCTGACCTCAAGCCAGTCGGGAAAGAAATCATCACCGCTGTACGTGAACGACAGCCCGTCAAGGAACGTCCCGACCTCACCGTTCAGGTTCTGAACCTCGTCGGCAGCACCGTCGTCATCCGATGTGAGGCCGAACAACGGTCCTATATCCGACCCGCCTTCAAAGTGGACATTCCAGTACCACGCTTCGCCCGACTCCAGGTATACCAGCCCGCCACCGCTCATGTAGTCCTCAAGCGCATCGTAATCGGCCTGTGTCTGCACGTAAAAATACAGGTCATACATTCCGAGCACAATAAATACTGCCTCGTACGAATCCAGCGGTGTGGCAGCGATCGACGGACCATCCGAGGAATCGACGTCATAACCCAGGCCCTGTAAAGTCGTGATGATTACTGGTGCGCTGGTAGCATTGACGTCGAGATCAAGCACGAGGAAGTCGGCGGGATCGATCGTAAACGTTACGGGCACGTTGGTTGTGTTCGACTGATCGCACTCGAGATCGACAATTGCCGTTGCGATCTGGCCACTCGACGCCATCCCGTCAATTACAAACCTGAATGGTGACGCGTTCAAGCCGGTTCCGCCTGCGATGATGTCCATGATGCCCTGGGTTGCGTCGAGAATGGAGAATTGATCGAGATAGTCCGGATGGACAGCCATTGACACTGCAATATTTGTGGCCGTGACGTCTCCGTTGTTCCTTACGGTGAGCGTGACATCGATCGTCTCGCCCTGCTCGATCACACCGTTGCCGTTGCCACCGATCGTATCATCGAATTCCGTGTCGATGACCTCAAGACACCCGAAGCTCGGGGGAGTTTCTTCAACGTACGAGAACAGGAAATCGTCCCAGAGCGTGTCGCTGAATTCCAGGTAGCCGGGTTCGAGGTACTGCTGGTAATGGGCCGCGCTCGCGCTTGTAATATCCTCCGGCCACCAGATCTTCCAGCCTGATTCCCCGGCCGGAACTCCGCTGTTGTGACCGTGACTGATCATTGCAGCCTCGATTGCACCAACCAGGATTGTTGCCGCTGACTTTATGTCAGCCGGCAGGTCGGGATCGTCGATGCACGCCTGTGCGAAGTGCCCGATATCGCTGACCGGAAGTCCCCAGTAATTTGTCTCTTCGCGCGCGTAGTAAATCTCGAAATCATAATCGTACAGGTTGTCTATCAGGGCTGAGCAGAAGGAATTAAGCGCGGGAACTACGTGATCAACAAGTGCTGACGTCGATGCTGCCGCCTGTGTACAGTCCGACGCAAGGTAATGGTACGGATGTGACGGGTCCGTATAGGATACGAGGTAGTAATCGACAATGTCCGCTGCAAGTTCTGCCGATGTGTAAGTTTCAATGTTGGATTTCAGGTTGATGAACGGAGGTCCGTAATCCCATCCACCACCCGGTTCGTTGTTCTCGCTGGCAATGACAATATCCGTGACATCCTTCAGACAGTATGCGGTCTCAATCCAGCCGAGGATGCACACGTCGAACCCGATGATGTCGAATTTATCAACTATCGACTGAGCAGCAAGTGCATTTTCACATGCGTCGCGAATTTCCCAGAGCGAAAGGCCACCGCAGACGTTACGGTAAATTTCCGGTTGATCGGCACCGATAAAAATTCCACCGCCGTGATCCCACAGGTCCAGGAGATAATGCTCTGCGGGGTATTCTTCCATCGACCAGATCAGGAAATCCTCTAACGTGTCCGGGCTTGACATGTCCAGCCCGCCGGGAGGGATGAGGTCGCCCGAATCGACCGGGCTGCTGATAATGGTGCCGTTGTATCCACCCGGATCGTTCTCGATTTTCAGCACGACATCGGTGCCCGACGCCTTGTCCCAGAGCACGAGTAAATTCAACTCACCGTCAATTGATCCCGACATTTCCAGCTCGTTGATGTCGTACGTGTCGGGAAGATCGGTTGCATGAAGATAAACAAGCACCGTCCATGCCGCGTTGTCCCCCGGTGGTGGAGGTGGGGGAGGGGGAGGTTCCGTGCCCTGTTTCACTTCTACTGTAATGTAATTATGCACTTCACCGCTCCCGGACGACGCGGTGATCCAGATTGTTTTCGTGCCTGCTTCAATTGCGGATGCGCATGTAATTCCAGTGCGGGAGTACTGCCCGTTACCGAGATTACTGAGCCTCGATGCAGAGCTGCCGCCCAGCTCTGACAGGTCGGCAATTACCCAGTCGACATTGTCCTGCCAGTCATCGACTCGACATGTCAGATCGGTGGAGTCGCTGCCATCGTTGTGTATTAGTGCATTTGTAAGTGCTGTCTGCGTGACCTGTACCGGCTCGTCCTGGTTTTCGGGCCACGACGCATCGATGACTATGTCGATCTCGTAGAAACCGGCACCTTCGGGCCGTGTGAGTGAAACCTCGCGACTTCCGGTCGTGAGCGGTCCCCACTCGTTCTGCCCCTGGAGGCTGTCAAAGATGTAGTACGGATTTCGTGGTGTCGTATCTGATTCTTCCGCAAACGCGGTTGTGTATGAATCAGGCTGCGTGATGAGCGAAATCTGGCCTGTGTCTAGAAGGATCGCGCGGACGTCGTAGCCTGTTATGTTCGTGGGATTTTTCAGTGTGAAATTGAACGTCCAGTCATTTCCGTTCAGGCTGACAAGCTCCCCGGTAAAACAGTCGGAACATGACGGCGGGAAAATGTAACTGGTGACATCGATATGCGCCTCGGCCTGCCTGACCGGGTTGATGGAGCATTCCCCTTCTTCATTTATTACCAGCCTGTAGTAAGCGAGAACGATCCGTGATTCCTGATCGTCCGAGGTATCAGGCGGTACGTTGATATCGGTGATGCGGGGATCGGTTCCCGATGGGAATTCAGGCATTACCGGTGTCGGTGTTCCACCATTACATCCTGCCCAGACGACGTAACACGTCATCAGCATCCCAAGGACAATGATCCATCCGTGCTGCTTCATTTACTTCCTCCCGCGAAGTACAAGTCAATATGAGTACCTGCCCGGTCGGGGTGTACAGGACTCCAGAATTAATATCAATTGGGGATCGTCAGGGCTTATTAAAGAGGTTGAATGCTAACCAATTGGACTTAATATGATTCTGTTATTGATGGATAATTGCGTCGACTACCGCGGAGGCGATTTTATAATATCCCTGTTGTGTGTAATGGATGCCATCGCAGTCGTACTGATCCCGGATGTCCCAAAGGTTTCCGGGTTCTCCGCCGACGCGGTGTGTGCCTATGATTGTGTCTGTGTCGACAAACAGATAACCATCGTACGATTTTACCAGGTCGCTTACCATTGCGTTTAGTGCGTCGCGACGTATCATCTGTGAATCTGAACCGCTGGTCCACGGCAAAATTCCGAGAACGATTGCCTGTATGCCACCCTTTTCGCATTGATCCAGTACGTTTTCCCAGGACGTAAGGTAATCCGCTGTGGACGTACCCAGGTTCAGGTCCTTTATTCCTCCCTCGATGATCGCGACACGCGGTCTGAGGTTGACGCAGTCAGCTGCGAATCTCGCTTCGATTTCACCGATGCTTGTGTTTCCAATCCCCATGGTCTGGCTGGACACTCCGAGCTGAGTCCGTACCCAGTATGGGAACGAGGCTTCGATATTGGTCCTGTGAATCGGCTCGATAAATGACGTGTGATGTGGATGGCCGGAGACGATTGAATCGCCGATTGCAACGATATCCGGTGGCCGCATGTACAGCCTGGCCGTGATCCCCCGACCATGAGGACTGGCATCATCATGGCCTCCAAACCAGTCTACATCCGAATCACCGGCATTTTCGTTCTTCCAGAATATATGACCGTGGTAAACATCGCTTCGTACAAGTTGCGTTCTGACTTCCATACCGGACTGGTGAATCCTGAAACCGTAGAAGTCACCCTCGAGCACTCCAGTAATCGGTTCATTCAGCATCACTTCGTTAACCTGGTTCGGGACGAGATGACCGATGAGATTTTCCGATTCCGCGAAGCGAAAAAATGTGTCTCCGTACTGACGCCAGATTGTCAGGATCAATCGGTCAGTATCAGTAAGGTCCTCTGCGTACATCTCGATCATATAAATCACGCCGTCCTGACGGATTCTAAGCTGTTGAGCGAAGCATATGCACTCGCGCACGGAATATCCCTCTGAGCCAACCGGAGTTCCTTCGGTTGCGATGTCCGGATAGCATGAAACCGGCACCAGAGGCGGGATTGGGAGCATCTGGATCTGACTGTACGGTGAAAATTGAGTCTCAGGTGTGAATGATTCAAGAGTGCCTGACCCATATGGAATCGCGGACTGCCAGATAGTCCTATTGTCGGGTGCGAACAGATCCGGAAAGGATAGATCGCCGGTCGACGATGTTCCTGTATTCCAGAGATCCGGTGCTTCAGGCTTATCAGTGTGGATGATGCAGGTTGGGTCAGTGAGCGGGATTTCTTCCTCTAACTGGTCTACGGATATTTCAATTGCATCGGGTTCCAGTCTCGTTTCATTAGTGGAATTGACAGGGTCACATACGCTCCCGGTATTAATCGAAGGGCACACGGGATCATTGATATTATCGGAATTCCCACAGCCGGTGAGTAATACCCAAACTGTGGTGATGAAAATTACGATCGGGAATTTGATTCTGTACGCGACTACCATATTCCTTACATGAAAATACACACATCCCGGTACAATGTCCACGGGGACGGGAATTCAGATTAATATCGGAAGGTCAGGTAATTTACTGTCTGCCGTTGTTCATTCCAGCATCGGATGCTCGCTGAAGAATTGCCACTAAACACAGATGTGCTGAAGGCACCGTTGTTCCCATTGCATTAAGCTGGCAGGAATTTAAGGTCTCATACCTATCTCATTCAGCAGGTTCTCGATTGCCGTCGCCAGTTGCGGATCGCGTTCGTGGGCGATGTCATCCGGCAGCATGTAGATCAGTACGTCAGGTATTACACCGTTGTGCTCAAGGCCGTACATGAGTTCCCCGGTATCCTGGTCAAGCGCCCACCAGCCGCGCCTTGGAAGGCTCAGGTAACTTCCGTCCGATGTGGTTGTCCCGCCTGTTGAGATCACTCCGCCTGCGGTGGGCCATCCGATTATCAGTCCCCGATCAAGGTTGTTGATTGCATGAGCGAAAACTTCTGCGTTTGAGTATGAATACTCGTTTACAAGGACGACAATCGGGACGGTGGTCGTATAGAACGGTGTGCGGTCCTCGGGATAACCGAGATCGCCGTCTCGAGGACGTGTAAGCGCGTGACGCGGTGTGTTTAACATAGTCAGGAGCAGGTCCGACACCCAGCCTCCGGAATTCCATCGCACATCGATGATCAATCCATCCATGCCGTAACCGACAGTGAACAGGTCCTGCTCGAACCGTTCCATCTGGCCCTCGTACATCCTCGGGATGTGCAGGTATCCGAACTGTCCGCTGGATAATTCGTCAGTTATATCTCGGTTTCCTGCAAGCCATGCCTCGTACTCCATTGTGTTCCAGCCTGAGTAACCGGTCGGAGTTACACGAACCCATCGAGGTTCGCCGGTTTCGGAATCATGGTCGATAATGCCGATCTCGATCTCCGTGTTGTGCGTGAACTCCATCGCACGCCACCAGTTACCGATAGGATCGTCGCCGTACCCTCCGACATCGTAACCATTGATGTTGACAATCCGATCTCCGACATCGAGATCGATTCCCTCCTCGGTTATCGGGCTGAACGGCGTGATCCATTCGACCAGCATCCCGGGTTCGTCGGTCGACGCGAGTCCCCAGCCGGCGTAACCGGTTTCGACAGCGTATGGACCGCGTTCTGCATCCCTGAACGAAAGGTGACTTGCGTTCATGCGGCCCAGCATCGTGTTCATTGCATCGTTGAAGTCGCGATAATGCCTCGACGCCATCACGAGCGGCTTGTAATCATCGTGCATCGCCGCCCAGTCGGTTCCGTGGAAATCGGGATCGTAGAACTGACGGTTTTCCTCGCGCCAGACCTCGTTGAATTTGAAAAGACGTTCGAGCTGTGGATCGATGTGCAGCGTCGCGCGGAAGTTATGCGTCTGAGCGTCGCCTGCGTTGCTGTTGACCGAGCTTATTCGCGATCCTGAAAGGTAGAAAATCCTGTTGGCTTCCGGATGCCACACGACATAGTCCGCAAACACGTTTCCTGCAAGTTTACTTGTGTCCTCGCCTGTCCAGCGGACGCTCCAGAGATCGTTGGTTCCGCCGGTGTTGGAGCTGTATACGATTGTCTCGCCATTGGGGGAGATCGCCCAGAGAGTTTCGTTTCCCTGTCCCGATGTGAGCCGCCTTGCACGGCTGTGGATGTTCGCAAAATCTATGTTAACCACAAAGGGCTCTTCCTCGGGTTCCTCCTCTTCCATCTCCTCCTCATCTTCGGCAGGTTCTTCTTCGGGTTCCTCTTCTTTCTCTTCCTCGAGAGCTGGGAGCGGCGGAAGCGGTTCTGCTTCTGCCTCCCATTCCGCTACCGACCGTTCCTCATCCGACTGCTGTAGAAAAACGAAGTACGCATCGATGTTATCCAGGTTCCGCGACGCTGTGAATCCTATTTTTGTGCCGTCAGGTGACCAGACGGGCATCCAGTCATCGTCCGGGTGACGTGTAATATTGACTTCACCATCCGCCCATGAGGGCTCCGCGTCCCACCTCATGTTCGATCCGGGGAACGGCTGCCAGCCCTCGGTCGGACAGGGACTCAGTTGAGGGTCCTCCGGGTCGACAGCGGCTATGAATACATCGATGTTGTAATCATCATCCTGACGGGAATACGCAAGCCACCTTGCATCGGGTGAAAATGCGATGTTCATCGTTCCCCAGTGCGTATAAAGCTGACGGTGGTTATCTCCGTTACCGTCCATCAGCCAGAGATCGCCTCTGTTCCTTGTATACGCGATCTTAATGTCTTCCGGGTCAGGGAGAGCTTCTTCTGCATCGGGTGGAACAGGAGCAACCACGGTGTTCCAGCACTGGTCGGCAGATTCGAATAATTTTTCGATCCTGAAACGATGACTTTCACTCAATCGCTCGTGATCCGGATCGTCTGAAACAACCCAGTAGATTTGCTCGTAACCGTCGCGATCGGACGTGAACATGATCGCGTCACCGCGCGGATACCATGAGATCTCCCAGTCGCGCGCAGGATGATTTGTCAGCCTTGCAGCCGTAGTTCCCCCGATTCCGTCGGTACGGACGCAGAAAATTTCACCTCGGACGACGAACGCAATCTCATTTCCATCGGGACTGACCTTGTATTCTGTTGCACCGTTCGATCTCGTAAGGTCGTACGGGGTGTTTGGGTCCTCATCGAGCCATGCCGTGATGCGAATTTCTCGCGCATCACCATCGGGAAGCGACTGTATGTAAATTCCGCCCATCCATTCGTACGCCACCACCTCGGCACCTGCAGGACCTCCGATCCTCGGATGCCACAGGCCGGTTTCACGGACATGTGTGACCATGTTCATGTTGCCAACCGCTGGGTTCCATGACCACAGGTTACCGACACCGCTTTCTTCACTCCGGTAATAGAGAAGTGATCCATCAGCGGACCACGTCGGATTCATGTTACCGACATCGTTATTCGTCACCTGCGTGAACTGACCGTTACCGGTGTTGTAGACCCAGATGTCCTCCTTGTGAGTGCCCCGGTATCCTTCGCGGTAACCATTACCCGGTCCGAACTCAAACGCTATGAGGCTTTCGTCGGGACTGTAAACTGCCCCGTAGCCCGGGCAGTGAAAAATTTTCTCGGGGGCTGATGGCCCGTACCCATCGGGTGAATCGAAATAAATGATATGAGGTTCACGATTATCGGGCCAGGGACCGCCACGCCTGCTTGAGAAAACCAGCCCCGATCCATCAGGCAACCAACTGGAAAGGTAGTCGTTGTTTGTCGAAAAAGTGATTCTCTCTGGAGTACCACCGCGAGCGTTGATCACGTAAAGGTCCTCAGATCCGTAACGGTCGCTCATGAACGCTATCTTCGATCCGTCGGGACTCCATATGGGGTTCCAGTCGTAGCCGGTTGATGACGTCAGACGTGTTGCCTGACCGCCTGTTATCGGGACTGTCCATAGATCTCCTGCCCATGAAAAGGCGAGAGTGTTGCCATCTGATGACGGAGCGGGGTACCGTCCGAATTCAACACTTACAGGTCCACCCATGTCGGCGCGAGCGGTTCCCATTGTGACGATCGTAAGCAGCAGGATAACGGTGAGTAACGAAGCGGGGTATCGAGTCATGATTCCTCACATCAGGCGATTTATTCTATTGATATTAAGGAGCAGGTTAACGGTGACAGGTGTAAATCGCAAGTCCTGCCTGTGTATCATGCCCGACCCGGGCATGAATACCAGTCCCATGCCCGACCCGGGCATGATAATTTAACCTGCACATTGCGTTTCCGTTAATTCTCCTTATACTAGTTGCCGCTGTCAACCAACTTGATCCACCGAGGAGTGAACAATGACCCTATTCACCGGCGGTACGGTATACCTCGAAGACGGCTTCAGGAAGGGAGTCGATGTCCTCGTCAAAGGGAAGAAAATCCAGAGGGTGGGAGTGAATCTCACAGCCCCGAAGGGAACTGAAACGGTTAAGCTGAAATCAGGACAGTTCCTCGCACCGGGACTTGTCGACGCTCACTGCCATCTCGGACTGTTTGAGGATGGTGTCGGGCAGATTGGCGTGCAGGCTAACGAGTACGGCGATTACAATACGGCTTACGTCCGCTCGATGGATGCTATCTTCCCGAAGGACATGGCGTTTGAGGATGCCCGTCGCGGTGGGGTATTCGCTGTCGGATCGTTCCCCGGTTCGGCAAACCTCTTTGGCGGAATGTGTTCAGTGATCAAATGCTACGGCGAGACGCTCGAGGACATGTTGATCGACGGCTATCATGGCATGAAAATGGCGCTTGGTGAAAATCCGTTCAGGGTAGGACAGTCGCTGAACAAGGCGCCGCATACGCGTATGGCGAGTGCGGGCTTGATAAGGAAAATTTTAATCGAAGTCCGGAACTACATGAAAAAACGCGATGCTGCTGAGAAAAGCGAGAAGAAGGGCGGCAGGGGAAAGAAGAAAAAGGAAGAGCCAAAGCCCTTTGATATCGATCTCGGCAAAGAGCACCTGGCGATGTTGCTCGAAAAGAAGATTCCGTCACGCTGGCATGTGCACCGTCGTGACGACATCGAAACCGCAATACGTCTTGCGGAGGAATTCAAGTTCAACGTCGTTCTGGAGCATTGCACCGAGGGCTGGCTGATACCGGAATTCATCGCGAAACGCAAAATTACCTGCGTTATCGGTCCGATGGACACCGCGAGGGTCAAGTACGAGCTCAAGTATCGCGATGAGAGAGCCCCGTACGTTCTTCACAAGGCGGGAGCGAACGTGTGCCTGATGACCGACCATCCGGTGATGCCGATTCATCACCTCAGGATGTGCGGCGCGATGGCGGTTCGGGGTGGATGCACGGACGATGAGGCAATGGCGATGATGACAAGCAAACCCGCAAAGCTCCTGAACATCGACAAGGACTACGGTTTCATCAAGAAGGGCAGGCTCGCATGCCTTGCGGTCTACTCAGGCCATCCCCTGGATATGAGATCGCAGGTCGAACACACATGGATCGAGGGCGAGCAGTACTGTTAAGCTGATTGATAGTGCCCTCACAATGTAGCATCCAATGTAGCATGCGCGTCTCGCGCATGATTGCCTGTCGCATGATCGACCCGATCATGCTTTTTTTTCAGATATAACATACAGCGGTGACAAGTCCTTTTTTGCGTAGCATGCTTGATGCGCGCATGATTGCCGAACAAGATGCAACTAATATCCGGACTCTTCGTCAATATAAAAACATCGTTGGCTAATTATGTTAGACACGTTAATAAAAAAATGTTAGCTTTTAACTCAATTATTGAACGGGAGTTGCCGGGAGAGTGTTTCCCCTGCAGATAAAAATCATATAACTCACAAAGGAGAGTGTGACGTGAAAAATTTACACAGATTAGTACTGCTGACCCTGATTCTCACGATCGTCGCTGGGTGCAGTGGAGGTGGGTCCGGTGGTGGACTCAATGAAACCGAACCTAACAATGCCTGGGGTCAGGCACAGGCCGTGTCGATGCCGATCACAGGATTATCAGGATCTGTAAGCGATCAAACGGATGCCCAGGACTACTTCCAGGTCGAACTTACAGCGGGGCAGGTTATAACTGTTTCATTTGTTTACACTAACTCGTCAGCCCAAACTGGAATATACATTTTGAATGATTTCGGAGGATTGGCTGGAAGTGCGCTGTCAGCCAGTGTGCCCGGTGGTACAACGTTAGACTTCAGTTACGTTGTTTACATAACCGGGACTTACTGTCTTATGGTGGAGAGCTTCTCAGGTGAAACGGCATACAACCTTGTCGCCACGGTTGCCGATCATCCGATTTGTGAAATCGAGCCGAATGATTCCGCCACGCCGACAGGATCTCAGTTGATTACTATGAATACCATCTCCCTGACCGGTGGAGTCGATCAGACCGACCTGGTTGACATTTTCAGGATCGAACAACCGGGTTCCGGCACGTTTACCACAACCATCGATTTTGACGATAGAAACGGTGACGTGGGAATAGCAATACTGGATAGCACTGGCACGCTGGTAGAAGAATCCTCCACTGTCGATAATCAGAAGACAATAGTGGTTTCCGTCGTACCCGATGGAACCTATTACATCAGGGTATCAGCGGACGTAGGTAATGCCACGTACCAGCTTAAGGTTTTCAACACCTGACCCATAGTGATGTCGGCGCACGGAGAACCAACGTAGAAATTGGGAGTCATGACACCGTAATCCGGTAAAAAATCCCTGTTAACTTGTGATATCATTTACATGCTGGATGCGTGCTGGTAACAACTGACCTGACCGGAGGTTCCTGATGGGTAGACTGTACATCCCTCTGATTTTCACCCTGGGATTATTCCTCATTTCATGCGGTGGTGGCGGAGGGAATCCCGTTGCGCCTGAACTCAGCTCACGTGCTCAAGTAGTACAAAATGAGAACTCGCGTATCCTCTGGGGAATGTGGGACGTCACACTCATCCCTACAGGCGTCGATTCAGCTTCTGTCGAGCTCGTCCCGCTTCGCGGCGCGAATTTCAACGCGAACGTCCAGCAGTTCCTCACCCCGCCGTTCTCTCCGGTTGATTTATTGACCTTTGCATTCGAAGGCGGGACAAATTTCCCTGAAGGTTATGTGGAAGTTAAAGTGGCGATAGGACACCCGTTTCCGGGACTGCCGCAGTACCGTGGTTTCGACGTGCGCTGCATCTTCATGGCCGATTCTGACACAACCGGGATTCACGACACGTCGATTTCTTACGCTTCACCGGACCCGTACGGTAATCCGTCATCGGTACCTTACCTGGTCAACCCCGACGGATACACGCGATGGTGGAATCCACCGGAATTTACTGATCCCATGCCGCTGCTGTCTTACAAGCCGTCAATTCTCGGTACCGATTCGGCACCCACATCGACTCTGAACGCTTACAAGTACTTCGCGGATGAAATCTGCTGCGATGACGACGTCACGATGCTCCAGACTGAGAATCGCGGCACGTTTTCGGCATCAGGTGGGGTTAACACCCGGATAATCGAGATCCAGTTCCCGACAAATCCACTGCAGTTCAAATTTAACCTTGCAGTCGATGCAAGCTGGGCGCTTCCCGATCCATCGGGTGCACCGGACTACCCGGTCGACAGCTTCCCACCCGATGCCCAGATGCAGGAGCCGTATATTGTGCTTGGTGAGCAGACTGGCGGTGATGTTTTTTACACGGACATCGCGAGCGGGGGTACTATCGAGATGTCGGTCACGGTCTTCGACTGGCAGGCGTACGGAAATCCGTCGGGAGTTGCCGGAGAAATTACTTCGATCTGGCTCGAAGGTGAACCACTTGCAGCTCCGGTCGATGTGCTGCCACTATCCCATGCGCATCCCGGTCAGAATCCTGACACATCGAGTGTTTACACCTTTGAACTCGACAACTCACTACTCGACCTTCAATCTTCGGGTGAAAAGATGCTTCTCGGAACCGTGACATCAGCGAATCCGGTTTCGTACGTGCCGCAGCTCGACGGTGGCGAAAATTTCGTTTACCCGGATGCTCCACTCGCGGCGTATTTCCTGGCGCAGGTGAGTATCAGCGATGTAGTTCCGGGATTTACTCTGGAAATTCCAAACGGCGGTGAAGCCTGGTCGGTCGGTACTAATCACGCAATCATGTGGTCGGGTGGCGATCCCTTCAATACAGTCAAGCTCGAATATTCAAAGGACGATTTCGTGTCCGACATAATTGAAATTGTAGATGCTGCACAAAACACTGGCTCGTACATGTGGGAGGGTATTCCCGATGATATGAGCGATACCGTGAAAGTGCGCGTTTCCTCGGTTGATTATCCGGAAGTCTACGACGATTCAGATGAGTATTTCTCAATCATTGAGGAGATGCTCCAGAGGATTGTGTTCCGGGGCGATGGACCTTACGCCGGCATGCAGATTTATTCTATCGACCCCGAAGGCCTCACTGAACCCGAGCAGTGGACGTTTTATGATGGCGGTGCTTTCCAGGAATGCGCTAAGTTATCACCCTGCGGCAAGTACATCATGTACACGTTCTGCAACCTTGCAGTCGGCGAGATTCATCTTATTGAAGTAGCGACCGGAATCGACACAGACATCACCCCGGAGGGGCACGAAGCGCTCTACAGCGATTTCTCCAATGACGGTACTAAGATCGTGGCCGCGATGGCGCCAGTGTGGTACGGTCCGCACGATCTTTACACGTTCGATTACACAGGTGGTAATGTCGAATCACTTACAACGGGTGCTGATACATGGGCACCGCAGTTTAACTTCGATGACTCAAAGATATATTTCATGGAGTTCATGACATCTGAGGTTCGAATTTACGACGTAGACAGCGGGAATATCACCCATTACACGGACAACGGTGCATGGAACGACAACCCGACAGGGAGTCCGGACGGCACGCAGATAGCGTGGGCGACAAGTTACCCGAACAGTGGTGGACGTGTAATATGGATCTCCCCGATAGATTCGTGGAATCCAGCGGACCTGATTATCAATTTCGAGGCGTACATCCGTTCACCTGATTTCAGTCCCGATGGATCGAAACTCGTATTCGATCATGGTGGATTCGACGCAAGCGAGATTGGAATCTGGGACTTTGATACAGGAACATGGTTGGACATTACCAATAACGTCTGGGGTGAATTCCAGTGTGACTGGGGTATAATGGTACCTCACTAGAAGTGTTAATTTGAGTGTAGGTTTACTTTAAATGGGTCCATCCCTTCGGGGATGGACCTTATATGTTGCCCCCCCCGTCAGCGTGGGTTGTTTTGTTGCGTAACAGAATAACTACCATCCACCGTCAGAGTTGTACCTCACGATGAACGCATCGGTGTCGCCGTTGGAGTTATGTGTGTCCGAAGAAATACCCGGGTCGAAATCGACCGATCCCATGAATAATCCTGCACCGATTACAGAACCGCTTTCAGTTGTTGCAATGTCGCGAACACGGTCATCGGCTGTCCCTCCGGATGTCGTGGTCCACAGGTACTGGCCTTCAGGATCGAATTTACTGATGTACCCGTCCCATCCTCCGTTGGACGTGAGAAATGCCCCCGAACCTGCCGGGTCGAAATCTACAGTTCCGGTAAAACATCCTCCGATGAAAATATTACCCAGGTCATCGATCGAGACTGATGAAAACGGATCGTACTGTACAGGCAGGCCGTAATCCGACGTCCCCCAGACCAGTTCAGGGCCGGAGCTGCTAAAGTTTGTTCTTAGAAAGGTATTGACCGTTAACGGTCCTGAGGACCAGGTCTCACCGCAGATTGCGGTTTTACCTTCATCCGAGCAATATATGTCGTGCGCGGATTCATCAAGAGAACCTCCCCAGATATTTGTACTCTGCCAGATGAGCCCGGCGTCGAAACTGCTGAGAAAGCAGTCCTGACCACCGAAAGGAGTTGGTGTAAATTTATCGGATGGACCGTCGCGGGTGTCGAAATCCAGAATTTCGCTGAAGGTGCCGGTCAGGAGGACCTCGTTTTCAACCTGATCCCATGCGAGCCCAGTACCCATATCGTACAGACCGGAACCTCCGAATGCGCGCGTGTAACTGTAGTTTCCATCCTGCTGGAACTTTGAAATGTACACATCGCCGCCACCTGCGGATCCGATCATGTGGACCTCGTAGCTGGGATCGAAATCGACGATGTTGCTGAAGGCACCGGTGACGTAAACGCTGAGATTACCGATAGCCATTACATCAAACGCATAGTCCTGCCCATACGATCCCCAGGCCATAACCCAGTTCAGGTTGCCGCTTGAATCGAGTTTCATCATGTATGCATCCTGGGTGCCGGTTCTCTGTTCAATCAATGGACCGGGATCGAAATCAACCGTCCCGTCGAAACTCCCGACAACGTACAGGTTGCCATCGGAATCGAAGTCCATTCCGTTGATGAAAGCCGATGTGTTGAGCTCGGTACCCCATGTCCTCGTCCACAGGTACTCGCCGAGTTTTGTGAACTTGCTCAGATAAACGCCGGAAGTACCGTCGAGGACATTCCCGAATCCCTCCGGGTCGAAATCAACGCTCCCGCTGAACTCACCTCCCACGTAGATATACCCGTTGAGATCGGTTTCTACGGTCTTCGCGTTGTCTTTCAGGATACCGCCCCAGGTCTGTGCCCATCCACGTTCAATAGTGATTGAGAAGATATCGTACCCGTAAACTGCTCCATGATTCGGATCGGACTGCGTGTCAGTGACCTTTACCAGTGCTGGATACTCACCCAGATCCGCGAGGTTTTCATTAGTCAGAGCACCGGTAAACCTGTACCCGCCATCAAGGAGCGCTTGATCGTATGTAAGCTCGATTTCACCGCTGAAAAGGTCCGGTGATTCGACTGTCACGGATTCTATTGTTTCAAATCCCTGGTGATCGTAAATGTCGATTAAAACATCAGCCTCGGAGTACGTACCTGGTATCAGTTCCCCGCTCATACTGCATTGTATGTCGTATGGTTCGAGGCAGTTCGCCTCCGGTGGAAAATCGACCCATGGATTCTGCACATTTTCAGCGGGAAACCAGCTTGCATCGATGGCGTAGCCGAACTGTGTAATCGCCTGGTCGGATGGTACTTTGATCCATATGACCCTCTGGGTCCACGGGTCCCCGGCGCCGAACAGACGTCTGTCAGCACCTGTCGCGAACGCCCAGTACGCGTTCAGCGTGGAGTTCAGGAAATATGACGTCGCACATTTTCCCTGGTAGTACGTCAGCACGTATGGGATGGTGGTCGATGTGGGGAATTCCGGGGGATTGAAAAGTGCTGTGTAGCCATCGGGATTGATAACGCGCCAGTTTGTATCGTCCCATGCTATCAACCTGTTGCTCACGGGGAATGAGTAATCGCCCTCGGTGATGAAAATACCGCGCACGTCGAACGCGCAGAAGGTCAGGTTTGGAGCGAGTGGGTGCTTAATGAGCAGTCTCGCGAAAAGCTCGTTCCCATTCTTAATATCAATCTCTTCGATCCTTAAACACGTCTGGCACGGTGCGTCTTCGAGAAGTTTGACAACATTGAAATGCATTCCGGCGTTTCGGACCGGCACGATTTCCGCGGTCAATGTTTCGTGATCGATGATCACATCCCAGAGTCCCCATAAATACCTGTTGTTGTGTGTGTCCTGCGATATTTGAGGGGCAGGATTCATTACTTCCCCCGGTGCGACCGGGTTTATGTTAGAAGTTTTACTGCAGCCTGCTAACAGCAGAATAACGATGGATAACAGAAGGAAGTTACGAGTCATTGGAAGCCCTCCTGGAGAAAATGCGGGGATTAAAAATAGCGGTTATTTCAATTTACCACGAAATCAGGTTACGTCAAGGGACCCAGATCCGTATTTTAACCTACCAGTTGCCTTCCGGGTTAAATTTGCTCAGGAACGCGTCGTCCTCACCGTTCGAGTTGTGAATATCAACTCCGATGCCGGGATTGAAGTCGTACGAACCCGCGAACCTTCCGGTAACGTAGACGTTCTCACTTCCATCACTAGCCACATCCAGGCTGTTGTCGGTCACCTCGCCGCCCCACGTCCGTGTCCACACATGGTTCCCATCGAACGCGTATTTCACGAGGAAGATGTCATCCATGTTGATCGCGGTGTGGAATTCCTCTCCCGCTCCCGGATCGAAGTCAACTTCGTTATTGAACGTTCCGGTGATGAGAACATTACCGGATGGATCGTGCGAAACCTGTTGCGCGACATCGGAATCGGTGCCTCCCCAGGATCTACCCCACAGGTAATTTCCGTCAGTATCGAAAGAACTTAGAAAAGCATGTGAGTCAAAAAAGCCATTAGAAGAATGGAGATCCTCACCGGATCCGGGATCAAGGTCAACTGTGCCCTTGAAAGACCCGCAAACGTGTATGTTGTCGAAGGTGTCGATGTCGAAACCTATCGGCCAGTCGAGGTTATCGCTGCCCCATGTCTGGCACCAGACTAAAGCACCGCTGGTATCAAATTTGCTGATGAAGCCGTCGAGTCCACCAGATGAAGAGTGAAGGTCCTCCCCAATTTCATCCGGATCGAAATCTACCGTGTCCTCGAAGTACCCTAGTACATAAATCATGCTGCTGGAGTCAACATCGATACCCGCGCTGTAGTCATCCAGTATTCCTCCCCAGACTCTGACCCAGTTGTAATTACCCGACGCATCAAAGCTGCTGAGGAAAATATCGTCTCTTTCCGGCAGCCAGTCCGCGGTATGTTCATCGACTCCCGGACCGGGGTCGAAATCAACAGTGTCCGAGAACATCCCTGTTACGCTCACGTTTCCAGCGTTGTCCGCTGCGACTCCCCATGGGATGTCATCAACGGGGCCGCCCCATGTCTGCACCCACTGGAAGTAGCCGTCCGGATCGAACTTAACCACGTACGCATCGCTGGCACCGTTTGATGTTCGAAGATCCTGCGTTTGCTCGGTGTCGAAGTCCACCGTGTTCCGAAAAGTACCAACTACGTAAATGTTCCCTGATCCGTCCAGATCAATGGCGTTGCCGGAGTCGTTACGATTAGCGCCCCAGAAACGGACCCACACAAGATTGCCCTCAGTATCGTACTTGACGAGATACGCATCTTTGTGACCATGAGTTGTACGCCATACCGTACCGGTTCCGGGATCGAAATCGATGGTTCCCTCGTAAACACCGGTAACATAAGAATAGCCGTCGGTCGAGACAGCTACGCCGGCCCCTCCGTCGAATTCATCTCCTCCCCATGTTCTCGCCCAGCCATCCTTCGGATCGAGGTCGACGCTATGAACCTGCCACGCGGATATCGGTCCGAGATTCTGATCCTGCTCGATGTCTGTCACGGACACAAGAACCGGGTGGACTCCGCCAGTAACATCATGATCGTTGGAAATCGATCCCGTGTACATCCAGCTTTCATCACCGGTCTGCGATTCAAAGTTAAGCGTGACTTCACCATCGAAAAAATCTGGAGCCTGTGCTGTTACGGTCTGGATCGTATCGAATCCCTGGTGGTCGTAAATCTCAACCCGGACATCAGCCATGCCTGCTTCGGATGGGAGAAGCCCGTCGCCAACCTGTACGACCATCTTGTATGCCTCAAGGCAGTTTGCGTCCGGTGGGAAGTCATCAAGTGGATAGACAACGTCCTCCACAAGCTGCCAGTTTGCATCGATTGCATAACCGAACTCGATCACTCCGGGAGGTATGTATACCTCGACAGTGCGTTTCCACTCGCGGCCAGCTTCGAACATGCAGCGGGGACGGTCGAGACAATATCCAACATAGGGATTTAAGGTCGCGGAAAGGTCGCCACCCGTCGCCCAGTGCCCGGTGATGTAACCAAGTGCCGGTGGAAATCCGTATGGGAAATCTGTCGGATTGAATAACCGGGTGTAACCATCTGAGTTCAGCAGCCGTGAGATGTCGTTGCCCCATGCAATATCCTGTCCGGCCATCGGGAAGTTGTACCCGGCTCCCGAGATAAAAATTCCCCTGACATCAAACGCGGTGGTCTGCTTGAGGTCGGCAAACGGGTGTACCAGCCTTACGTCCACTCTCAGCAGGTCGTCTGGATAGAACTGGAAATTTTCGATGACCACGCAATCAGTACAGGGGCTGTATTCCATAAGGTTGACGACATTTAAGTGCATCAGCCCGTTACGGTTGGGTACGATCTCAATGGACTGGTGGTCTTCCGCGATTCGGAATGTATAGAGTCCCCAGAGAATCCGTTTGCTTACATTGGGTGTATCTGATTGAGAGGTCACGAAAGCAGACGGACCATGTAGATCCGGAGTGGTTGGATCCTGCGATTTTGAAACGCTGCAACCGACCAGTAAAAGTAACGGTACGAGGAAAAGACTCCAATCAGATTTACGCATAACTCTACCCCCTGACAGGTAAGTTAATGGATATAGAAAACATTATACAACATTCCGGGACGAATCGGATTCCACTAAACAGGATATTTCCTTCTGTACTCATACAGCCCCAGGGCAGCGGATGTGGCCACATTGAAGCTCTCGATCGGTCCGGGCATCGTTATTATCACGGACTCGTCGCACGATTCAAGGACGAGTCTTGACAGCCCTTCATGTTCGCCTCCGATCACCCACGCCGTTCGAGGCGGGAATTCAACACTGGTTAAAGGAGTCTGACCGGACATACTCGCCGCGTAGCACCATATATCGGTTTCCTGGAGGGCCTTGATCGTCCGGGTTAAATTGCTCACCTGGATGACAGGTACTTTACCTGCGTTTCCCGCGGATGTTTTCTCCACTGTCGGAGTTACCCCGCATGCGCGACGTTCCGGTATGATCACACCGTC
The DNA here is from genome assembly GCA_030614715.1 of Planctomycetota bacterium. Lineage (GTDB taxonomy): Bacteria > JAJVIF01 > JAJVIF01 > JAPKYR01 > JAPKYR01 > JAUWTM01. Next base: position 23,539 of record JAUWTM010000009.1, on the reverse strand, counting down.
GGCCATGAATCCAGCCGCCTGCCGAAGTATGTGACCCAGGTTACCGGGGTCCTGAATGCCGTCGAGGATAATAACAAGGCAATTCTGTGGAGGGGCGTTGAGTGAGAGCCATTCGTCGAAGCCGGTGTAGGGGAAAGGACTGACCTTCGCGATGATTCCCTGGTGATTTGCACGTCCCATGCGCGAATCGAGGTAGGAGCGCGGAACCCAGTCGACTTTCAGGTCCTGTGCTTTCGCACGATCTGCGAGTTCCTGACGTGCCTGTGCCGCCTTGGCTTTATCAGCAGTCTTAAGCACCCACAAACGCTGTGCGCGTTCGCAGTCGAGTGCGTCCGATACTGCATGAGGTCCGTAAACGAGGTTATCTTTCTGCATAGTCCAGTTGCCGGTTGTCACGACCGGGTCGGTCGTGAGACCGGTACTCATGCGCGAGTCGCGCATGATACATTAAGGCGTTATTGCGAGTACGATATCATCTATCAGCCAGCCGCGCATGTTGAAATATGTAATCCCGGACGCGCAGGCTATTCCCAGCCTGATGTCTTTACCTTCCTGGGAGTTCAGAAGGTCCATCCTGCTGATAAGTCCGGTATCAGTCAGCTGCCCGATGCCGAAAGCATCCTGCCCGTCCATCACAGTGCCGGTGAGTTCGACATCGTAATCGAATCCGCCGTCGATATTCTCTTCCACAGTCAGGAAATTGGGAGTCAGCGGATCAATTGTCACCTTGAAGTTACCGCCGTCAAGTGACGCGCGGAAATTGAAGTCATGCAGGACGTAAAGTGAAGCTCTCGCGACATCGGCCGGGACGGAAATAGGCGGTGAAAGCAGTATCCCCCGGCTGTCCTCAAGGTAGGATGCATCGAATTCACCGAACTTATACCCGTAACCGTTAAGAATTGAGTCCTCACCGACTTCCGTGGTCCATCCCGACGCACCAACCTGAATTATCTCGGTCCAGCCGGCATTGTCGCCTGTGGTTGTGTCGGTTAGATCGGCGTGGAACACAACCTCCTGGATAGTTACAGGCAACGGCGGTGCAGCAACACCGGGATGGAATCCGTCGTAAACCGAGCAGTGAACTTCCAGCTCTCCGGTAGTCCCGACTTCCATCCAGTTGATAACAATGTCCTGATCGTTATCAACTATGACAGGTCCCCAGATGATTTCACCCGTTCCTGGAATTCTCACCGTCCATGCATACGAAAGCGGATCACTTTCGACATCGTATGCGATCACCTCGTACGTCCCGGGGAAATTATCCAGCATTGGTAGCAGGATGTCACCGGTTATCTGGCTGTACGGGATCGGGGGAGCGTTAGCGTCCGTGGGAAGAGCACGGACGGATACATCGTCGATCATCCATCCATGATTCTCTCCGGTTGTAAATTCATCGGTAGCGGCAGCGAAGCCAAGGTAAACGCTCGAACCAATATAACCGGGCGGTATCTCGTAGGCTGATACGTGTAGCGTTTCAGGTGATACATCGGAGAAGTAAGCCAACTGGCCGTTTATCGCCGTGTCGAACAGCCAGCCCTCGTAGTCTTTGCCTCCAGTGATCGGCATCTCCGGATCGCTGTAAACAGGTGTTGTCGGTGCTTGAGTGCATTTGAAATTACCACCGTCGAAGCCGATCTCGAAAGGAGCGTAATATTCGAACTCGTATGAATGGAGCACAACTGTATATACATGTTCGAGGTTACTTGCAAGTGGGATTTCCGGTGTCATGAGAATGCTGGCGGATTCGTGAAAATACATGGTATTGAATATGCCGAACTTGTAACCGTAGCCGGCAAGATGGTCGTCATCACCGACATCGTCGCTCCAGTGAGTCATACCGATCTGTTCGACATAAGACCATCCCGCATTGTCACCGGTCGTGATGTCGTTGAGGTTGGCATGGAATATTTCGTCGCTTACGGTGACCTTGAGCGGATTCGCATCGTCCTGATTATCTCCGTCGTTCACCGTGCAGAATATCTCAACTTCCCCAGGTATGTACGCGTCGCTCCAGTCCAGCACCCAGTTACCGGCACCGTCGCCGGGGTCGGGACCGTAAAGCAGGTCACCGGTCAACTCGTCCCTGATTGTCCACTCGTATTCGGTAAACGGACCGTCCGGGTCTGATACAACCACCGAGTAGGTCTCGGTATCCATGACAAAGACATTGGTCGGGCCTGTAACGCCGCTTGTTACAACGGGGGGATCGTTGATGTCTGGAGCTACTTCAAACGTGTAGCGGAAATACGCCGCCAGTGGGTCACCGTCTGTACCGTTCGGCACTCCGAATGGATTTGAATAGTCATAACCGGTCATTTCTATTGAAATCAGGATTTCCTGGTTCTCAAGTCCGGATGGTTCAACGTCCCCGATGAAAATATCCACCCCTTCGGCGTTACCTGCAGACGCAGGATATTGGTCCAGTGTTGAAAAATCGAACTCGACAAACGATCCACCGGCAAGGTCCAGGGAGTCCGATGAAACGACAATTTTACCGATGTAGTCCGACAGATTAGTCGGGTCCCAGTACGCCCACCAGTCGACGATGTTCAGCCTGAGGTCAATGTTCCCGCCCTTGTTCGAAGCGCTTTCATAGAACAGTGTTGACGAGTCCACAACCGAGATTGCCACGGGTTCAAACGAGTTTGCCTCGTTGGGAAAATCGTTGACGCCCGGTGTCATGCCACCTGACAGTGCCTTCTCCCAGCTTGCGATGATCGCGTACTGGAATTTCACCTGGAGGGGAGATGTCGGGAACTGCAGGTGGTAATCCCGTGACAGGCTGGTCCCGGGATTCATCGATCCGCGCATTGCTACGAATCCGTAAGCGGACGCGAAGTAATCGTATACATTTCCATCAGGCTCGATTGAATCCGCGAAATATTTATAACCGTTAATTGTGGCGTCCGGCAGGTATCCGGATGTACCAAGTGCTCCCTCGACGTAACCAAGTATTCCCGCTACATGAAATTCCGCCGGATTCATCCAGCGGGTGTAACCGTCGGCATTAAGCAGCCGGAGGTCATTCTCCCCGGCGTATTGAATTGATGAGTTGTATGGATCGATCATCGAGGAATCGCCCAGGACCACACCGCGGATATCGAAACCTCTCAGTTTCATGCTCGGAAACGGGTGATTGACTGTAACCTGTACGTCGATCCGACCATTGCTGATGAGGTCGGATGCATCGAGTATCTGGACGCCCAATCCGGTCGGGCTTCCGGCAGGTGGTTGAAGGAACATCGTTACGTTCCACGTTCCGGAAGCTGATCTCAGGGGTGTAATTTCGAGCTGACCCGTGGTTACATCGTATTCGATGTCCCAGTATCCCCAGAGATTGACGCTGGACGGGCTTCGATTTATATCGTCACTAGTCAGGTCAGGGGAAACTGGCGCGCCACCGCTCGAACATCCGCCAAGCAATAATATGGTCAGGAAAATAGCTGTGTAATGCCTCATGAGTTACTCCATGGAACGTATGGGGGTTTGGAACCGGGCTGGTTTATCTATCCAGAATAAATATAAGCCGAATCCGGGTGCTGCGCCAGATGCCCGGCAATTATTCACCGTTCGGATTATCTTCAGGGTTCATATCAGGCTCCGGACCCGGATCGAGGATAAATGTCGGGGGCAGGTAGAGGTCCATGCTGCCGTGCTCGAAAGTAACCGGCTCACCGTTAAAGAGAACCTCAAGATTCTGCGGAGCACCCGCGTGGATGAAAAATCCGTAGTAGTCGTTCCACGTCAGGGTGTCCCCCCTGTTCATGGTGTTGGAAAACAGGATGCCGTCGCGGGTCTCGACATCGACCCAGCATTGCCCGGATGCATTCAGTGTGACCTCAAGGGAATTCTCGTCTGAGATCCCTTCCAGCGGGTCCACCGCACCGGGTTCGAAGCTGTCGGGAATCTGCCAGCTTGAGGAGGATGGATCGGCAGGCACTACCTCGATGGTTCCAGACACGCGCTCGGGTTCATCTACAACCGGCTCGGATGGATTCTTCATCTTATTAATCCCAGCCGTTATGGCCACGACAATAATAATCAGGATAGCGAATCTGGCGGCTACCCTGAGGATTCTGTCAGTGTTCCACGTGCCGCCGAGTATGCCGTCATAATCCGATTCATCAGCACCGGAATCCAGATCGTCTTCCCTTGCGGCCCTGTCGAAGACATCGCCCAATCCGAGGTAGTTCGCGTATTTCTTGAAATAAGCACGCTGGTAGGTCTCCCCGGGAATGATATCGTAGTTGTCGTCCTCAAGCGCCAGGATATATTTCTCCTGGATGTATAGCTCCTTGGCGGCCTGCGCAACGCTCAACCCCTTTTCCACTCTTTTCCGCTTGAAAAGTTCACCCGGCTTCATACGCTTCTCCCCAATCGATAATATAAAAGTTCATGCGGAACACACCGGGATCGCTTCCCGGTGTCCGCATATACTGCCAGATGCAATTATAACAGTAAAAAGTGGATTTGTTCGAGTCCACCGCATTTCAGCGGACTCATGTGCTCACATAATGAAATTGACGATCCTGTAATATGCATCGAGTAACTCGTCCAGCGAGTTATGCCTGTTCATCTGAAATTCGCGTAGGGAGTTGACTGCAATTCGGAAGAAAAATACTCCGACGACAAAAGTAAAGATTGAGAATACCCAGGCGGGTAGGCGCAGTTTACCACGAATAAGGCTATCGGTTGTGAAGAAAAAAAACGCTAATCCAACTATGAAACAGATGGAAGCGAGTCTCCAGTATAGAATATCAACCTGCCACATTGGCTGCTCCTTTTCCATGCCGAACCACTACAGCATCGGCTGTTGTAATAGCGTATTATATCATATTATCACTATTCCGGCAAGGGGTTGATCTAATCGATCTTAAAACAGGATGACTTTTATAATCATATTAAAGCCATTACATCGGGACCGTCGCCTGTTGGAAGTTCAACGAGGATTTCTCCGGTTACAGGATCGAGAATATACAGCCTGTCAGCGTTGAAATTGGTTACAGCGAGGATGCCGGGCAGTGCGAGAATTGAGGATGCATAGCTGAGTGACAGGCCGTAGGTGGGCAGGCTGTAGCTTTCAAGCTGGGTGCCATTGCGAAGATCCGCGCGGAGGATTGCGCTTTCCATCCCGTTTTCCATGAGAAGAATGTCATCCGCTCCGATTATCCCGGCGTACGGTGCGCCGGTGATATCGATCACCTGGAATATCTCGCCAGTATTCAGATCGAAACTTTCAACAGTGCCGTCGCCGATGAACCCTGCCTCATAGGTGAACGTTCCCGCCGAAAGAATGATTAGACGGTCAGGTAGTCTTGGGGAATGTATAACCGATAATGTATCACGTCCGTGGAGTGCGTGAGTGGCAGTTATTTCCATTGAAACAAGGTCGATCTCGACCAGGAGTCCCGGTCCCCCCGCCTGGTGATAACCTAGAAGGTTGGCGCAGACGACGTACGCGCGGTTTTCAAGAACCACAACACCACCGGGACGTGCAAGCGTGCTTGCTCCTTCGTCATGGGGAAGGTCCGCCGGACCGGGCATCGGGATAATCGTCTTTATTCTTTCATTGGAAGGTGTATCGGGATTCAGGTCGAGGATTCTTGCGTCATTTGAAACATAGCATGTGACTATCACAGTCTCGTCATCGATGAAGTCCAGCATCATCGGATTTGTACCCGGACCGGTGCTTATTTCGCGGACGGTTGTCAATGTGTTCGTATCGATAATCTGTATCGAGTTGGAGAGTGAACAGACCAGGTATGCCAGCCCGTCACGGACGACCATCTGGCCTGGTGCCTGACCAGTGGGGAGTATGTCGGGTGTTACAGTCCATGTTCCGTTGATTCGCTCGACCAGCGTAATGGTTTCAGAGAGTCCATTTGCGATCAGAATCCTGTGGTCGCGACCGTCATCGTCTGCGGACAGGGGAGGAGTGGCGTCAAGGTTCGCGGCAGGTGGAAATACACCGGTGCCCTTACCGACAGTGCACCCGGTGAGTAGGATAAATATTAGATAAATGTATAAGTTTTTAGCCATAAACTTACCAATCACTGCTCCATGTCAGGAATAGTGAACGTCCCGGCAGGGGAAATCCACGTATATCGGAAAGGTCCTCATCGAGAAGATTTCTGGCTTCGAGCATCAGGGTTGAGGTGTCATTCAGACTGTAACCGAGTCCCAGTCCGACCGTTGAGTTCATAGGCAGGAAGCGTGTTCCCGATGGTGTGATCGGGCTGGCTCCGCGACGCTCCCAGTTCGCGAACGCTTCCCATTCGTTGCAATGCCAACTCAGTTCAGTGAAAAATTCACTCGAAGGAACACCAGCAAGCGGCATTCCCTGGCGGGTTGGGTCACCGGACGTGTCGACAGCCCTTGTTCTAGTGTAATTGCTCCTTAGATCCCATTCTGAATCGATCAGCCAGTCTGCGGATAGCTCAAAACCACTCGATCGTATGCGACCGATGTTATACGGCTTCCATCTGAAGCCTGAGATGAGCAGGTAATCGATCATGTCCTGGGTCTGGAGGTTGAAGTACGCAGCTTCGAACCGTACTCGATCGGATGTGTGTGTCACCCCGATATCGAAACTCAGCGTGCGTTCAGGCATCAGGTCTGTGTTGCCGACAACAAGCCCCTCATTCCTGTAGAGCTCTTCAAAGCCGGGCGGACGAAAGTTGTAGCTGAAATTGGATCGGCAGGTCCAATCATCGTTCAGGGGGTATCGAATTCCAGCGTGAGGGCTGATTGTCGCGTCACCATCTATCCAGTCCGACCTTACTGCTCCTGTCAGGACAGCTCCGGACGGGTGGTACCATTCATCCCGAAGCCAGAGTGCGAGGTTGTCACGGGATGGATTGCCATACTCGTCAGCATCGAGAGTTTCCCGGGCCAATGATGCTCCCCAAGTCAACACGTCCTCGTCTGAGAGTCCGATCCCTGTCCATTGAGACTGCAGATCGAGACGGTTATGAATCCACGATGTGTACAAGGGGACGCCGGTACTCTCACCGAGGGGATCAGAATAATGACGTCCCTGCCGCAGCCATGACATTGATAGATCTAATTGCCCGTCGTTGAAACCGGGATCGGTGTAGTTTGAATGAAAGAAAAAACGGTTGTCGGTCTGCGATGCGTTGGGACTGGGGAAAGTCGTAATACCCGGGATTCCCTTCTCTGCACGGAAGTACTCGACTGAGGCTCCGATAGTTCGCACTTCACCCAAGTCCCATGTATGCCCGTAGCGGGTTTCAACGGATGAATACTCGTTGTTCTCACGGGTGTCGTTGAAGTCATCGGACAAATCGAACTGCGTACCGTTGTTGTTCAGAAAATCGAAATCCCCACGCGATCCCGCGAATTCAAAATGAAAAATATCGCCGGGATCGATCCATGTGAATCCACCTGTCAGGGTGTCGTAACTGCCGAGACTGATCCTTCCACTGGTGAATTCATCTACGGCTTCTTCAGCCTGGATGCTGGTAAGTCTGACAATTCCTCCAACCGCACCAGAGCCGGTCAATGCTCCTTCACCGCCGCGAATGATTTCGATTCTCTCGAGTGAGTCGAGTGGGATATCGCTGAGATCGACCGACCCTCCAGTTGGATTGAGTGGAATGCCGTCGAGGAGCACGAGCACATTCTCGCTGCCCAGACCCCGAATGGAAATAGTCGAGAGTGATCCGAGCCCGCCGAAGGACCGGACTGTAACTCCCGGAGTGGTTTCGAGGACATCAGGAAGAGTAAGTGAGCGACGGCTGAGTTGCCGGGGATCGATAACGGTGGCAAACGCCGTTGGACGGTCTATGACTTCCTCGATTTCGAGGAGGGTGTCCTCGACATAGAGCGTGCCAAGGTCGAGGATGTCGTCTTCGTACGTGGAACCGTCCTGTGCATAGGTTGGAAGGGTCAGGAGGAGGAAGAAAGTGATTAAGAATACGCATCTGCGGGACGCAGATGCGACAGGTATCCATGCGCGGGACGCGCATGCTACATACGTCGCGCATGCTACATACGACACGCATGCTTCGTTATATATCATGTGTGTTTTTTGTAGCATGCGCGTCCCGAGCATGCGTGCCTGTCCCACGTTCGTCCCGAACGTGGTTAATATTGCTACCAGCTTCCTCATTTTACTTCCAGTGGACTTGCCGAGTGTACGGCCGCGACAGCGTCTCCATCGAAGCCCGCAGATCCTTCAATGCTTCCAAGGATTGTAATCTTGCCGAAATCCATTATGAGGTCGCCGTCATCGTCGTACTGACCCGTTCCCGGGAAATCTGATTCCTTGCCGGTGTCGATCAGCCGCACGTAGCGGCACCATGCGAGCCCGGTTGTCGCAAGATCGAACGTGTCGCCGCCTGCGTTCACCGGATCTGTCGGATCGATCCCGTCCTTGAGTGACCCGTCATCCTCAACTCCCGCGAATACAGGGGTGTTGCCGGCGATACCCGTGAAGCTCGATGGATTCTTGTACGGCTGGATTCCACAGGTCTCGTTAGCTGGATTGAAGTCGTTGGGGATTCTGTACCACGTAGTTCCGTCCTGGCTGACCTCAACAATCGCGGTTTCGTTCCATGCACCGTGCTGCCATATATCGTTCCAGAAGCAGCCGTCCGAGTAGAACGGATTTTCAAAGACGATGAAATCGACTCCGGGTCCATCGACGATCACATTGTCTGTGAATCCGAGTGTCGCGACCCCGCCGTAACCGAGTGAGCACGAATCAAGGCTTCCTCCGCCCACACCGCCTCCCGATGGTGGTCCGAGAAGCGCGACGGGATTGGCAAATCCTTCACCTTCGACATTCAACTCACCGAAAGACACTTCGATTTCATCCGCGAATGGGTCCTCGCAGTACGCAATTGCGTCATCGTGATAGCCCAAGTAGTCGGCAGTTACGGTCGCAGTTCCTCCCCACCATCTTGATGAAAGCCGTGTAACGGTGCCGTTTGAGTCGATTTCAGCGAGTGTGTGCCCGTTCAGATCAGTGCCCGTGATGTTCCAGTCTATAGCGTCAGCAACGGGAGTCCTGCTGTTATCGGAATAGATCGCGTAGAGATCGAAATCTGCATTTGAGCCGGTGTCGGGAAGCGAGACGGCATCGGGTGAGATTTCAATCCCGGTCATCTCAGGAATCTGATCGGACACAATGACTTCCGCGATGCCGTACCAGGTAAGAGAATTGTTTTCGGGATTATTCAGGGCATCAGCGATTGAAACCAGCACCTGATATGTCCCGGCTGGAGCTGATTTTTGATTCTGTAATGTGCACTTGAAAGTGGTCGCGTCGTTTTCTCCGATAAATTCAGCTTGTAACGGTACGGTCAGGAGCGATGGGATCTCGACAGTGACTGTTGCGTTTTCTCCATCCCCCTGCCAGTCGTGGAATTGAATCACCACGTCGACCATCGAGCCAGGAAGCGGTGAGATCTGCCCTGTGACATCGATCTCCGCTTCGAACGCCTCGTTGCAATGCTTACTTAACGATGGAATGTTTTCATTGACCAGGTCCGGTGGAAGCCAGCATGCGTCTATTACGTAATCGAACACGAGCGGACCCGATTCAGGCTTTCGGATGATAATCTCACGTTCGTGGGTCGTGCCTGATGCAAACCGTCGCTCGGGATCATCTGTAGCGAAATCAACGCAGGGATTTATGTCAGCCCACGAGCCTGATGACCATCGCGACGTGTACCCGTCAGCGTTTTCGATGAAGGTCGACACCGTTCCGGACGGAAATGACAGGTCCGGTGTTGAAAGTCCAATCCCTTTCACATCGAAGCCGTCGAGATTCGGTTTTCCGGAGAACGGGTGAGTGATTGAAATCGTGACGGACAAGTGGTCGGGATCTATTACCTGGAGGTTTGTAAACGAAAGGCACGAAGGGCAGGCTGGAGCCTGAACGAACTGAGTCACGTTCCAGTGAGCGTTTGATGATCGATCGGGGACTGTCCCGATTGTCATGCTGACGGGATTGATCGTAACGTGCCATACGCCCCACATCTGGTGTGAACCGTCTGTCCTGTCGGATGTCGAAGCTGTCCAGGTGTCGATGCTGGAATCAGGAGCTGTCGGCATGTTCGATCCGCAGCCTGTGACAGCGGCAATGCACACGATCAGTAAAACTCCGACCGGGGAAAATCTTGATCTGAACAGGAGGGGATTTTGAAATTTCATCGATAATCCCTTTGCGAGTCCGTGGCTCGCGCATGAGTGGTGACCGTCTGCATTGATGGATTTGCCTGACGGTGTCATGCGGTGCGATCGGTCTCCTGGCTCAGGGTCATCTCCCCCTCCGGGCCTTCTCTCCGCCATAGCTCGTTTCGAGCGAAGGTGGAAATGGCTTGAATTCCGGGGGGAATCGCCAACACAGTTGCCGGACAGCGACGGACTCTCACCGTCTTCCCGTACATCACAACGCGGTGTGATATGTAGGCCAAAGAATAGCAGGGGAGTTAAATGTAAGCAAGAGTTAGTTTTGGATCAGGCACGAGTTAAAGATAACTAAAGGATATTAAAATAGACCTAGTATTTTGAATGTTCCCCTGCTATACTAAACAAAAGTATAGCATACTAATTATCCGAATTAAATTTCGGAAGTACTGGAATATGGAAAAATTCGAGACTATAGGAGAATGGTCTGAAGACAAACTAGATATCCTGGGAAAATATTCGCATGCGTATACAACAATATTAAATAAACACAAGCTAACAAGCATTTATGTTGATGCTTTTGCAGGGAAAGGAGAGTATCGGTCTAAAAAAACCGGAAATAAAATCAAAGGCTCAGCACTGAATGCTTTGACAATTAAACCTAGCTTTGATGTGTATTACTTTGTTGAAATGGATCTAAAGAAGGTAGATACTCTAGAAGACAAAGTCGGATCACAAAAGAATGTTACGATCTTCAAAGGTGATTGCAGCAAGATCTTATTAAATGATGTTTTACCAAATATTGAGTACTCGCAGTTTAAGCGAGGTTTGTGCTTTTTGGATCCATATGGAATTCACTTAGACTGGACTGTTATAAAAGCAGCAGCAGAAATGGGCACAATCGAATTATTTGTTAACTTTTCAATTATGGACATAAATAGGAATTTCAAAAAAGCGGATATTTCAGAGGTAAGGCCATCAGATATGCAAAGAATGAATCAAACTTGTGGATCAGATGATTGGAAAAATTTCCTATTCGACACATCAATGAGTTTATTTGGGGATGTTAGCGAGAAAAAATCTAATGAGGACATAGCTAAATGGTTTCAGAATAGACTAAAGCAAGTTGCTGGCTTTAGTTATGTGCCTAAGCCAATTCCTATGAAGAATTCAATAGGAAGGACTGTATACTATCTATACTTTGCATCTCAGAATAATACAGCGGATAAAATTATTAAAGACATTTTCAGCAAATACGGGAGATGAGTTGTAGAGTCGTGGCAGGTACTTCCTCAATCGAATGGACCTCGTCTACGTGGAATCCGGTTACGGGATGCTCTAAGACATCACCCGGGTGTAAGAACTGCTACGCCGAACGCATGGCGCACCGCCTCATGCTCATGGGGCAGGATAATTATCGTAACGGCTTCGAAGTCACCTGCCATTCGCACATGCTCGAAAGGCCCCTGACGTGGAAAAAGTCCCAAATGATTTTCACCAACTCGATGTCTGACCTGTTTCATAGAAACGTACCGACAGATTTCATCCTGGACGTCTTCGACGTCATGAATCGTGCCGGGCAGCACTATTTCCAGGTACTCACAAAGCGGTCGGGTCGACTTCTACAGCTTGATTCCAAACTTCCATGGACTAAAAACATCTGGATGGGAGTGAGTGTAGAGACCGAGAATTATGTAAATCGTATCGATGATTTGAGAAAAACATCGGCAGCGATTAGATTTCTGTCGATCGAACCGTTGCTTGGACCTATCCCGAACCTGGACCTGCGGGGAATCGACTGGGTAATTGTCGGTGGTGAGTCAGGTCCGCGAGCACGTCCGATGAGTGAGGAATGGGTGATCGAGATTCGAGATCAGTGTGTCGATGCAGGAGTTCCGTTCTTCTTCAAGCAGTGGGGTGGGGTGAACAAGAAGAAAGCTGGTCGGGTACTGGAGAAGAAGGTGTGGAGTCAGATGCCTTTGGGGTATTCTGTCGCGTGAGGGAAAGACGTAAAGGGGACAGGCATCCTTTTTGCTCCAGGAAAAGTGGACATTTGTAGGGGCCTGTCTGACGCAAAAAGGTGACAGTCCCCTTTACGACAGTCCCCTTTACGACAGTCCCCTTTACGGAAATCCCCTTTACATTAGCAATCAAGTTGATCGAGAATATTTAATCTGTTCTATTCGGCGGACATTTCGGCGTACGATTCCATGTAGCCGCACGACATGCATCGGTACGACTGAATCCGGTACTTACGGCCCTTCTTCTCGATCTCTTTGTATCCGGGATTTCCTTCCACCCAGATAGCCGGGAACACCTTGTCGTCCGGGCGGTCGGGCATGAAGCCTTCCTCGAGTACACCTTGGCATTTCGGGCATTCTGTGCTCATCAACATGATTCAGGTCTCCTTCAGGTTTGGGTTGGGAGTATTCTACGTAAAACGTGTTGTAAATGCATCTGAGTGATCATTTATTCTGTCTAAAACGTTTCCATTTCTCGTCAGCGTTCATCTTGAGTGCTCCTTAGACTTCAGCTTAGTCAACGGCTTTTCAGGGGGGGGGTGAAAGTCTCATAGGTATCCTGCAGAAATACCGTATTTGGACAATTTTCGGTTTACCCCCTTTCATTTTTTACCTAAATTTGGTATAGTATATAAAAATTGAGTGCCAATTCCAAAATCCGACACCTTACGGAGGATTAAATGGCCACACGAAAACTGACTGCCCGACAGGAGCAGATCCTTCGCTTTATTATTGATTACATCCAGGACTACGAGCGTCCCCCGACAATCCGCGACATCGCTGACTTCTTCAAATTCACCGTGAAGGGTGCGTACGACCATCTCCTGGCACTGGAGCGAAAGGGCTGGATCGATCGCGACACGAAACACTCACGGGGCATTCTTATCAAGGAATTTCCCCCGGGACTGGAGCATCTGCAGATGCGACGTGAGCTCATAAAGTCAGACATTCGCGCGATCCCGCTGGTCGGGCGCATTGCAGCCGGCGAACCGGATGCCGCTATCGCGTCGTCCGATGAAAAGTTCGTTATCGGCGGGGATTACCTGCCGGGTGAAGAGCATTTCGCGCTCAAGGTCAACGGCGACAGCATGCAGGACGTCGGGATATATTTCGGCGACATCGTCATCGTCCGCAAACAGCAGACCGCTCGCAATGGTGAGATCGTGGTGGCCCTGATCGATGGAATCGAGTCGGAAGCCACGTTGAAGCGATTCGTCAAGAAGGGCAACACCGTGATACTTCATCCTGAGAACGAGAGCTACGAGGACATCAAGATCGACGATCTCAGTCAATTACAGATCAATGGTGTCGTTATCGGGCTTTACCGTCCGATGAGTTAACAGTTAATCCTCTTCCCTGATTTTTAATGCCGCCAGGAACGCCTCCTGTGGGATCGATACCGACCCCACCTGTTTCATCTTCTGCTTTCCCTTTTTCTGCTGTTCAAGTAGTTTCCTTTTACGGGTGATATCGCCGCCGTAGCATTTCGCAGTGACATCTTTTCTCAGTGCCTTGATGGTCTCCCTCGCGACAATTCTCCCTCCGACCGCTGCCTGTATCGGGATGTCGAAAAGGTGACGGGGTATCGTGCTTCTAAGGCGTACGACCATTGTACGGCCCTTCCTCTGGGCTGATTCAGAATCGGACAGGAAAGTGAGCGCATCGACCGGTTCACTGTTCACGAGAATATCGACCTTCACAAGCTTCGTGGATTCGTATCCGACAAATTCGTAATCGAGCGATCCGTAGCCTCGCGTGCCGCCCTTCAGCATGTCATTGAAATCGATTATCAGCTCCGACAGCGGAATCCTGTACTGCATTGTGACACGTTCGGTTCCAATGTATTGCATACCCTTGTCAACAGCCCTTCGTTTATGCGCGAGCTCCATGACAGATCCGATGTATTCCTTCGGAGTGACGATGGTTACGTCGCAGATCGGTTCACGGATATCCGCCAGTCGCGTGCGGTCCGGGAAATCGGCCGGGCTCTCGACATACTCGACATGTCCGTCGGTATATTCGAGTTCGTAACGGACAGTTGGCACGGTAATTACAAGTTCCAGTTCGTACTCTCGTTCAAGACGTTCCTGCACGATCTCCATGTGGAGCACACCGAGGAATCCGAGACGGTATCCGAATCCGAGCGCAGCGGAGCTCTCCTGCTGGTAGGAGAAACTCGAATCATTCAGGTGCAGCTTTTCAAGCGCGGTTGATATCCTGGGATAATCGTCGGGTTCGACCGGGTAAAAGCTCGCAAAAACCATCTGCTTAGGCTCTCTGTACCCCGGGAGCTTTTCGACCTCGTCCCTTTTCCCGGCGAGGATTATCGTGTCACCGACCTGTGCATCCCCGATCTCGCGAATTGTCGCGGACAGGTAGCCTACCTCTCCCGCTGAGAGCGAATCGACTTTCACCTGCCACGGTGTGAAGATACCGACCTCGTTGACCTCGAATCTATTACCGTTCGCCATCATCTCGATGTGGTCACCGCGCTTGATTGAGCCATCGACAACCCTCAGGTACACAACCACACCCTTGTAGGTGTCGAAATGGGAGTCGAAAATCAACGCCCGGAATGGAGCATCCGCGTCACCCCCGGGGGGAGGGACCTCATCGATTATTCTATCGACCACATCGAGTACACCGCGACCGTCTTTAGCACTGACAAGTGTAATTTCGTCCTCGGAACCACCGATCAGGTTGATAACCTCGCTCTTTATTTCATCCACGCGAGCTGCCGGCAGGTCGATCTTGTTGAGAACGGGGATGATCGCCAGGTCCTGCTCCAGCGCAAGGTAAAGGTTCGCGAGAGTCTGGGCCTGCGGGCCCTGGCTGGCATCGACCAGTAAGAGTGCACCCTCGCATGCAGCGAGTGCGCGGCTGACCTCGTATGAAAAATCCACGTGGCCGGGCGTGTCGATCAGGTTGAGCTGGTAGTCCACGCCGTCCTTGCCCCTGTACGGAATCCGAACAGCGACCGCCTTGATCGTGATCCCTCGCTCCCGTTCGAGCTCCATCGTGTCGAGCATCTGCTCGCGCATGCGCTTTTTCGGAACCGCTCCGGTCAGTTCGAGGATGCGGTCGGCGAGTGTCGACTTGCCGTGGTCGATGTGAGCGACTATCGCGAAGTTACGTATGTTCTTTAAATCAACCATCGAAGGGCCAATGTCGAATTTTAACGGACAGTTGGTAGTTACTCAACGTTTTCTCAAAAGATGACGCAGTGTTGCTGATAAATCTTCCGATTTCAGGAGCTTCAAAGCACCCAGATATGCTCCTGCGCCGATGATCATAGCACCCGCGAGAAATGCGATTAGACTCAGCGTTCCATGGACTTCACCGATAAGATTCGTGTAAACAACCAGGACAACAGCCTCGAGAATCCCTGCGATTAACATCTTGATGGGCGCTGTCATGCCAACCGTGCTGAATAACGATGCTTTTGACTGATAGCGGACGTGCAGGATGATCACTGAGATTACGAGGAACACCCAGGCAACGATGGAATTGGACATCGGTATGCCCTCGAATCCGAACATCCCGGATAACGTGAGCGCAAGCACGTAAAAAAGCCCGATCGTAATTATCCCAAGTATGGCGGGTGTCTTTGGATCCTTTTCGCTGAAGAATGTCCGGGCGGTCAGGAGCATGAGAGAGATCGGGAGGATCGACCACGAGTACCAGTAGAGTGCCGACGCGACATTCATCGTGTTGGTGCTGGTGAACTCACCTCGCTGGTATATTAATTCTATTGTCTGGACCGGCAGTATTAGAAAGAAAATCACTGCAGGCAGGACGGCAAGGGCTGTCATGCGTAATCCCAGAGCAAGTGTTTTTACGATATCTTTACCCGACCCTTCTTCCGCCTGACGTGAAAGGGTAGGGAACATCGCTACAGCGAGTGAAACACCGAATATTGATATCGGGAGCTGCTGAATCCTGAAAGCGTACATCAGGGAACTAGCCGCGGATTCCTCCATCGACAGCGCGAGTCCCTGGCCGATAAACGCGTTGACTGCCGTAGCAGCGTAGGCGAGTACCGCGACCGGCGCTAGCTGGATGAACTTGTGCAGCATGGGGTGAGACCAGTCGATTGCAGAGGGCCAGATCCCGAGCTTTATCAGCGCAGGAAGGTGCATCAGCACCTGCACTCCATGCCCGATCATGAACGCCCACGCGACGTGAATAATCTTGCCCTGGCTTCCGAAAATTATCAGAAGTATGATTATGGTTCCGTTCCATGCGAGAGGTGCGAGTCCCGGGACGTGGAAATTGTCGAATGTGTTCAGAATGCCACCCATGAGTCCCCAGAGACCCACAAACAGGACGACCGGGAGCAAAATCCGGATGAGCTGTGTGGTAAGTGCGATCTGCTCGGGTGTGAGCGCTCCCTGCTTGAACCTGAGTATTTCGCTCAGTTGAACGAGCTGTGGTGCAAGGAATTCACCCGCGAGGACGACCACGACTGCAATCAGCGAGATGAAGGTGAGCATCAGTCCGGCAAGTTTTTTTGCCTGTTCGGGCTTACCGGCCTTCTGGGTCTCTGTCATCAGGGGTATGAACACGCTTGCGACAGCACCAGAAATGATCAGGGTCCTGAGCAGTTCAGGTACCACGATCGCAAACGCAAAGCTGTCGGTCTGACCGCTTGCGCCGTAGAATTTAGCGATCAGCATCTCCCTGACAAGCCCGAGGATACGTGAGAGAATGGTTGCACCTGCAAGAAGAACGCCTGTCCGTGCTATGAAAGTCGCTGTGGATGGGGACGGTCCGTTGCCGGGGATCGGTATACCCGGTTCCTGGACATTATCTGGTGGCATTAAATCCGACACGGGCGGATATTAGCACATCTCGTGCCCTTACAATCATACGTATACCGGAATTTGCCTCAATTATTCTTTGCGGGTATGATTGTCGACCCATGAGAAAAAGGGAGGAGAAAAATGCCGTACGAATATGAAAATTTTGCGGTTGTTGTGAAAGATAACGTCGCGATTGCCACGTTCAACCGTCCGAAAGCCCTGAACGCTTTAAACCCGGCTACAGTTGCAGAACTCGACCTGCTGGTCGATGAGCTGCTGGCCGATGATGACGTCTGGGGTGTCATCTTCACAGGTGCCGGTGAAAAAGCGTTTATCGCAGGCGCCGACATCAAGGAACTTGTCAAGCTGGATGCCATAAAAGCCCCTGTCTATGCACGTGACCTGCAACGAGTGTTTGAGAAAGTGGAGGCGATGTACAAGCCGGTCATCGCAGCAGTCAACGGGTTCTGCCTTGGCGGCGGATGCGAGTTCGCGATGGCCTGTCACATGAGGGTTGCCGCGGAGGGCGCGAAATTCGGACAGCCCGAAGTCAGCCTGGGAATCATACCCGGCGCAATGGGAACCATCCGTCTGCCGCGGCTGGTCGGTAAGGGCCATGCAATAGAGATGATCTGCTCGGGTCGGATGTATTCGGCCGAAGAGGCTCATTCGATCGGGCTTGCCAATCATGTGGTTCCGGGTGATGAGTTAATCAACAAATGTATGGAGATCTTCAAGGGGATCTTCAGAAACGGCGGACTGGCTGTCAGGTACGCGCTCGAGAGCATCCATCACGGCCTGGCTGCAACACCGATGGAGGGCGGTAACATCGAGGCGAACCTGTTCGGGCTCTGTTATGCATCGGAGGATTCGATGGAAGGCCTGACAGCATTCATCGAAAAGAGAAAACCTGAGTTCAAGTACAAGTAATGGCGACCAGGAAAAGAACCAACACGAAGGGCACGAAGGAAGAGAAGACACAAAGGACACAAAGGTAAGAAAAAGCAAGAAGTTCGATATAACAAAAATCCCCCGGATAGCCGGGGGTTCTTTTTCGGTTGAAATTTCCTGGAATATTATGCTGCCTTTCTAAGGGATTTGGGTCCACGGTCATCGCGATCCCTGTCGCGGTTATCGTCACCATTGGTTTCCTCATCCTCGTCCTCATCCCGGTCACGATCACGGTCCCTGTCACGATCGCTGTCGCGATCGCTGTCCCTGTCTGAGCCCTGTACGTAGTCCTCCCAGTCGTCGATGTCAAAATCGTCGGGAAGATCAAGTCCGAGTTCTTCGTGAACTTCCAGAGCGGCTTCAGTAACTGGAACCATGGTGAAATTCATCATGCCCATGAAGTCGCCGAAACCAAGCTCTTCCTGCTCAGATTCGTCCATTTCCTCCATTTCAGCGAGGCCCGGCATGACCATGATCCATGTGTATTCGATCCAATCGTCATCCGGATTTTCCCTGGCCTGCCAGGTCATTGGTACACCAGCTTCAACATCTGCACCATAGCCTGAAGGTTGATTTGAACTGGAGTCGTCGACTTCCCAGCCTTCAGCCTTGAGGTCTTCGAAATAACCCGAGATAGATGTGATATCTCTAATTGATGAGAACAGTCCCCCGAACATGCCGCCAAGCATGCTGCATCCTGCGCACGTCCCAATCACCACGACAAGAGCCAGGACCACACATAGTCCAAGGCAGCCAAGGCAACTGAATAGGCATACTTTTCCACAATTGTTTGATGAATTGTTGTCCATTTAGTCGAGTCTCCTCCTGCTGCCCGGATCGGCCAGCTCTGACTGTGGGATAAGTTCAGATGACAATATCCCTGTCCTGTCCGGAGCATATTATCATGGTATGTGAACTTAGCCAACTGATTCACGGTTTATTCACGCAAGCAAAAATCCCGTCACTTTATCTGCCATGCCCGCATACCATCAGAGCATGATCCAGCATAGCGCCCGCGACATCTATGCCGGTGGCGGATTCGAAACCCTGGAATCCCGGTGTCGCGTTTACTTCCAGCAGGACCGGGCCATTTACAGTCTCGATCCAGTCGACCCCGGCGATGTCAAGCCCCGACACCGTAGCTGCTTTCAAAGCAAGCAACATCTCACGCCTTGAAAGATCAACCTGGGTCGGAGTTCCACCTCTATGAACGTTGGCACGGAACTCCCCACCGGTCGCGGAGCGTCGAATCGCGCTCAGGATCTGCTTTCCAACAATGAGAGTACGGATGTCAGATATGGTTGTGTCGCGGGACGGGATGTGTTCCTGTAAAAGTATGGGCTGGTGGAGAGCCCAGAGGGTTGCCGCGACAGCTTCAAGCTGATCGACCTTATGAACGAGCATCGTACCGATACCCATCGAGCCGGTGAAGGTTTTCAGAATCCACGGGGGACCGGGAACGTGCTTACGGGCGATCTTAAGGTCCTTCATGGTAAGGATTCGGGATGTCATCGGAACCGGAAGCCCGGCGTTTCTTAATGCAAGCAGTGACTGGTACGTATCCCGCGCGAGCTGAATCGCATCGGCACGGTTGACCACCGGGACACCCATCGCCTCGAACTGTCTCAGTACCGCGATGCCGTTTTCATAATGTCCGGGACCGAGCCTTGGCAGCACCACGGCAGGCATCGGGATATTACGTGCATGGAACCTGATCGACGGCTCGGAACCAATCTCGAGCATCGCTTTCGATGGATCATGCGTCCGGATCTGGATTTTTCTGGCTTTAGCAGCTTCGCGCAGCCTCGCGGTACCCCATCCCGAAGATCGGGCAGTCAACACTAGTACGTATGGTTGGGTGGATGCCATCGGTAGAATACTAGCCGTCAAATGAAGTAAATATCAAGTGGATGACGGTTAAAGGTGACAGTCCCCTTTAACCTGCCATTTAATCTGACACCTGCTATATTTTTTCGAACTCGTAGCGCGGTCGTCCCGACGGCTGTCTTGTGGACGTCCCGTCCGCAGTGCTAGTATTGCGCTCATCCGGGAGGCGTACACGATGAGATTCTCTCACAACTTCAAAAAATGCATACTGATAACTCTGACCTGCGTGATGCTGATCGCAGTTTCAAACCCGGTACTGGCCGACAGCAGACAGCTTGAGTGGCATGATGACGGACTCTACATCAACGATTACGGTGAAGTGATCTTCTTCGAACCACTTGGAGAGATGCCTAACATACCGTACGTCCCCCGGATAGCCGCGATCAGCCCGGATGAGGAATGGATCGCGTTCATACGTCATTCAGGCGGTGGGTTCGAGAACGAGGGGATGTCGGTTTACATTGCCACGTGGGACGGAAATGATGAATACCTTCTGCTCCAGACTGATCGCATTGTCCCGGCGATCTACTGGCTCGAAGCGGACGGTCAGTTCTACCTTGCTGTTCAACAGCATTCCGGTGGAACGATGTTCCGAAGCTTTTTCAGCATCGTTGATTTCGGAACATGCCAGACTGTGACACAGGTCGAGGGAATGATCTACGTAGTGAGTAACGGTGGTGCCCGGTATTACAGCGACAACTGGTGGATGGTACCGTCGGGAGTCCGGTACGAGGTCCTGTCGCAGGACGAGGAGCCGTACAAATGGGGAATTTTCTACGTCGATGAGCTGATGAATTTCGAGTCGCCAGCAGAGATCGTGATGGTCGATGACGAGTTATGCGAAAGCAGCAATCTCACTGATGGCAGGCTGACGACCGCATGGATAGGTCAGAGCAATGACCAACCATCTTTTGTCCTGCACGTCGCTGACAGTCAATCGATCCGTGGACTTGCGATCCGGACCGGATGGCAGTATCACCAGCCACCGGCTCCTGATGAGTTACCGTGGGATGGCCTGGATACTTACCTGATCTACGACCGTCCATATGAATGCCTGATCACCTTCGATAATGGTGCGTCACAGAGAGTAATTTTTGAAGACAAGCGAAGCATTCAGTGGGTCTATTTTGATGAAGGTGACGGTATTGGTGTCGGGGCAATTACTTTTACAATCGAATCGGTGTACAAGGGTGAGGAATCGGACTACGTAGCCATAAGCGAAATCTGGCCAATTTAATTCACTAACATAGATAAGACGAGATTCCGTAGCGCAGACTGCCAGTCTGCAGTACCGCGGACAGCATGTCCGCAGTTATCAAAGCCAACGAGGACCACCAATGAAAAATAATATCCACATCATCACCATCTCTGTCCTGCTCGGAATCTTCCTTCTTGGTTGTCCTGCACCGCCTGCTGACAACGGTGACACAACCGAACCCGATTCATCCGGAGCACCCGATGGTCCGGTCCGAATCGCGTTTGTACCGTCGGTCGAACAGGGACAGATCGAGCAGCAGCTTGGTGATTTCGAGACCCGTCTCGGGGAACTGATCGGTCACGAGGTCGAAGCCGCGATCGTCCTGAGCTATTCTGCATGCATCGAACAGATGGCCGCCGGACACTTTGAAGCTGCGCTGCTTCCGTCACTTGCATACGTACTGGGTAACGAGCGCTACGGCGTGAAAGTGGTGCTCAAGGCGGTACGTAATGACAGCCCGACCTATCGCGGACAGATCATCGTCCGTACGGACAGTGATATAGATTCACTCGAGGATCTTGTGGGCAGGACGATGGGATTCACCGAAGCACCAAGTGCGTCGGGACATTTATACCCGAAGACTCTCCTTCTCTCGAGTGGAATCGATCCCGATGTCGATCTGGCTGAATACACATTTGTTGGAAGCCACACGGCGGTCGTGCAGGCGGTGCTCCAGGGACGTCTCGATGCGGGGGCTACATACGACGATGCAAGACTCCGACTCATCGAGACCGAACCATCAGTGATGGATGATTTGAAAATTATCGCCTACACGCCGGGGATTCCATCCGACACCGTGAGCCTTCGCGGTGACCTTGAGGGAGAATTCTGGGACGGTTTTATCGAGGCGATGATGGAAATGAGCCTGGAAGGTGAGGGTGGTGCTCTCTACATGATCTACGAGATCGAGGAACTGGTGCCCGCCGAGGATACTGACTACGACCCGATCCGCCAGATGGTCCAGACACTTGAGTATGACATCGAGAGCGAGTTGGAGAATTTGTAGAAATCGAATTATTAGAAAAAAATTAACCCTCGTTGATACGGGGGTTTTTCTTTGGAATTTTTACGTTCCTGAAGTTCTACTCCCACCTTATTTCCCAGTCGGTTCCGGGTGTGCTGTCGATGGCGAGGTAATACGTTCCTGTGTACCGGGCTTGTAACACGCTCGAGCTGTCGCAGGGGCAATTCATCGTCCCCACGTAGCCTATATATTCACCGTTTGCGTCGTGCATTTTGAGCAGGAGCTGAGCATAATCAACGTCGGAATCGCAGCTTACATAAATCAACACAGCTCCGGCATTCAACTCGATCTCCTCCGCCTGCGTTCCGTTTCCCGTGATGCTTCCGGTCATTTGTTCCTCGAGTTCGGGAGCCGCCTCCACGAACGAGCGTGTATTGCTCGAGTTCCGCGGACGCATTACTTCTTGTATTGATTGCCTTAAACCAATTTGCACGGCAGAGGCCAGTATCAACGCTATTATGACGACTGCAACGAGCAATCTGACGTTCCTTCGATCGCTGAAAATTGAGGTGACAATCGATTGGCTGTTGAAATCACCGGTATCCGACCGGCTGCTCGTGAACCGTTGCTCATTGTCAGCTCGATTTGACCTGTTCGTATCGTCGCCATTCAATTTACGACTCCTGCACCTGTATTCTGACTGTCAGGATTTTCTATTCCCATGAAATCTCCCAGTGATCGTCCTGAGACGCTGCCACTGCAAGGTAATGTCTTCCGGTGTAAGTTATCTGTACTACCGTGGTAATCTCGCAGGAAAATTGTTGCGTCAGGAGACGGGTGTGCCAGCCTGCATACGCATCTTTTAGCTCTATGTACACTGTGTTGTAATCAGTCGATTCCAGTTCGATCGTGAAAAGAGCACTTCCTGCGTTAAGTTCAATTGGTATCGCCTGCTGACCGTAACCGGATACGCTGCCCGTTTCCTGCGGTCCCAGATGCAGGGGTGATGGAGGTCCCGCAACCATATGCATAAGGTTAACGCCTGTGCAGGTTCCGATAACCGTACTCAGGATTACGACCAATATCATCAGGTTGACCTTGCTGATTTTCTTAAAATGTACCTTTGATATTGCCGTTCGAATATCGTCACTGCTGAATGAACTGTCGGGTCGACGGTTGGAATTCTGTCCGGCTCCCTGAACATTTCCGCCTTTCGTAAGACGTTGTTCATCCTCTGCATTTTGAGATGTATGGTTGTCCATCCTGCCAACACATGATTATAACAGACACTAATTTGTTGCACGAATAAATTAAAACTGCCAGGCATTCCCGCAGTGTAAAAATACCCGGGATTAATCGGTGCTAAGTAGTTCGATCAGTGTATTAGGCTCAGGAAGCTCCTCAAAGGAGTCCGGTACGTCATTAGTCTGGTACCATGTCGTCCACGCTACGGTCTGTGATATATATTCCCTGCGGTCCTCATCCTCAAGAGCTGATACTG
>JAUWTM010000225.1 GCA_030614715.1 Planctomycetota bacterium | reverse complement strand
ATATCACCATCCAGGGATTCCTTGACAACCAGCGCCTGTCGGACCCGGCTGACGCGCTCAGGACCGTGACGAATTCCGATAACCTGCTCTTCATCCTCGGACCGACCGGTGAGCCGATCAGTGCGGCATTCATCAGGCCTGAGCAGTTCGTGGACGGCAGCCTCGAGATCAAAATCGAGGACATGGCTAACGGGCTGATCATGATGAATCCGTTCCTCTTCTCGCTCTCCGAGGAAGAAAAGCTTGCGGTCATCGAGGTCTGCATGGAGCACCAGAGCTACGGCACGCTGCTCTACTTCCTCACGACCGTACTGAGAGACGAACCCCATAACGCAATGAACGGAAGGATGTTCCCGCAGCTCTTCAGGGCGGCCCTTAATATAGGATACGACTCGATGGCCGAGAGGCACGTGACCATCCGGGGTGGTGAACGACATGCCGAAGTCACGATTGGAACGCCGGACTTCCCGCATATCGAGGATGGCTTCGATATGGATGTATTCGAGGTCAACCCGAGGATGTGTTTCTACGGTATCGATATCGATAATTCCAACGGCCAGGAAGTACACCTGATCTCAGGTAAAAATTCCCTCTACCAGTACGATGAAACATGGCCTCCGACCGAGATGACCGATCCGATCATCCAGGCTGTGACACTTCCCAACGGCCTTACGGAATTCTCGTTTGAAAAAGGCTTCGATCTTTCCAACCCGGCATGGGCCGACCTCGAGCAGGCTGCAGGCCGGGGAACCTACGCAAACTCAATCAAGTTCATCACGGTAATCATCGATACGATCTTCTATTTCCCGATGGACAACCAGACAATCATCGATGTAATCGATGCCATCGGCAACGGCGATATTCCCGCTGAGCCCAACATCGATTTCACCGGTATCGCGGCGGCATTCACAGCCAATGCGAGCGTATGGGAGAAAATCGAGATGATCCTCGATGAGATGATCGACCAGTGGGACGACATCGCGCCATTCATCATAGAGACCTTCCCGGAGGACCAGACCGATCCTTATCTTGACCACGCTATGAACGCGTTCAGCGCGTTCGAGGATATGCTCGATGACACCACCGAGCTACTGAACCAGGTCGAGTGGGCCAACGAGAGATGCCCGTACTTCTGGGACCTGTTCCACGCCCCGAACCATGTAAGTTATTCCATCAACATGAACGGTGGCGAGATTAAAAACGCCGAGACCATGTCGGAACCGATTGCGGTCTTCTCATGGTACCCGGAGATCCCGACCGTGGGCGTGGATATCCAGTTTAACGCGTTCGACTCCTACGATGACGAAACGCAACACGAGGACCTCCTCTACAGGTGGGATATCGAGGCCGACGGCATCTGGGAATCGGAGTGGTGGTTCTCACCGTACTTCTTCCACAACTTCTCACTGGCAGGTCCACATCTTGTCAAGCTGCAGGTTAAGGATGAGGACGATGAGATCGGGACCAGGATTCAGACGGTTTACATCCAGGCTACCGATATGGGTGGGACGTCCGACCACATTAAGTTTTTTGCCAACCGCAACCCGTGGAACTCGACCGCGTTGTTCGAGATGGCGCAGGCTTACGGAGCGGTCGGCGGTGATGGTCAGTACCAGTATGAGATTCTCACGTCCCCCAACATGGCAACGGTGGAGCTGGTCCCCGGAAGCGACCTCGTGGTCATCGTAAACGACCAGGACCAGCGATTTTACAACGACCTTTTCAAGGCAAAGGAGCGGTTAGAAAGATTTGTCCAGAACGGAGGCACGATCTTCTGGGGTGCCTGCGATCGCGGCTGGGGCGAGGGAAGCATGACGGAGGCAGGAATTACAGAGCTGCCGGGCGGCATCCAGTTCCATGACAACTACGACCACTATAACTTCAACGCCAATTCCACCCACCCGATCATGGCGGGCCTGCCCAACATGTTGTACGGGAACTACTCGTCGCACGAGTATTTCACGAACCTTACACCGGGTACGGTGGTGTACACGGTCGACTCTGACGACAATCCGACCCTGATCGAGTATCCATTTGGTTTCGGCAGGATAATCGTGTCGGGTCAGCCGCTCTCGCACGGCTGGAAGTACAGTTACGATATTGGACCGATCCTTCCAAGGATCATTAAATATATTCTGGGACTGGATCCTCAGTCCCACAACGGTAATTCAGTTCCTGTTGGGCACGACGAGAACACGCCAACCAGCGCACCTCCAGGTCCATCCTGATAGTTTACTAATTACTAATCTCTAATTTCCAATCCCTGGGGACGCCGATTTGTACAGCAACGGCGTCCCCAGTAATTTTTAGCGACTTTCATCTTTACAATGTTATACTAGCGATCGAAGGTGAGGACGCGTAATGAGACCGGTCACACATCGATTCACATCTGCATCGCTTACATTATTTCTCGCATTGCTCCTGCTCGGTTACCCTGCCGGCGCGGATACCGAACGTTCAGGCATGCAGGATCTTCTCGCCTCCAACACCGCGACCGACTCACCATCACCGGGTTTCAACAACATCGATCTCGCAGCGTCGCTGGGTTACCTAAACATGGCTTTCCTGCAGCAGCAGGACGGCATTCCAAACGTCCTCGATCTTGAATCTGCCGTGTCCTGGGCACTCGATCATAACCGTGAGATCGAAAGACTGAGGCTGGAGGCCCTTGCAGCAGGTGCCGCCAGGGACAACGCCGATCTACTGTACATGCCGACGCTTGACCTTGGCGGAACATCGATGAGCATGGGTCCGGCAAGCACGATCGAGGTCCCGCTTACTGAAACTGAGTCGATGGAAATCGAGACGGGTTCGACCGATATCACCTCGACATTGTCTCTCACACTCACCCAGCCGGTTTACATGTTCGGATCTTTTGGACTCGCTCAACGCGGAGCCTCAATTGCACTCGACCAGGCTCGTTTGAACCTTGCACGGGCTGAACAAACTGTGCGGATGGAAACCGAGGGTGCATTTCTGGACGCTGCACTCACACGTGCACTTGTCAGTGTGTCACAGCAGGCCGTGGACAGCGCCGAAGAACGTCTCAGGATCGCCGAGGCACGTTTCGATGCCGGTGACGTGGCCCGTTTCGAGATACTTCGTGCCGAGGTCAGCCTCGCTACATCCAGCGAGGAGCTCCTTCGCGTTGAAACGTCAGCGGAACTGGCCATGTCCGCATTTGTGCAGAAGATCGGACTCCCGTCCGGCACGGCAATAGAGATAATTCCACCCGACCCGTTCGAGGTCGCTCCCGAACCTCCCGGTTTTACTCTTGAAGATGCCCGGCAGTACGCAATCTCGAACCGCACGGACCTGAGAAACCTCGAACTTGCTGTCGAACTCGCACAGGTCGGCATCGACACTCAGCGAAACCGTCCGGCACTCCTGTTCCAGGGAAGTTATTCGCAGGCTGACAGGGTGCAGGGCTTCGGGGACAGGGAAAGCTGGAGCCTCATGCTGAATTTGTCGTATACGCTGTTCGATTCGGGACGTGCCGAGACCGCAGCGGACGAAGCGAGGGCTCGACGGGACGCGCTGGCTGTCCAGCTTGACGATATCCGTTCGCTGGTCGAGCTTGAGGTCGAGGCCGCGTACCGTGAGCTTACTAATTCGCTGGAGCGTATTGAAGTAGCACGTGCGACGCTGGAAACGGCATCGGAAGCATTGAGAATTGCTGAATTAGGCTATTCAGAGGGCGTTATTACATATATAGATTATAAAGATGCCGATCTTGGCCTCAGGCAGGCTGAAACCCTTCATCTACAGGCAGTTTACCAGTACCTGATCGCCCGAAGTACCCTGCGATCTGCGCTGGGTGTGTCAGAGCTGCCGTAACCCACCCGACCGAATATCTGATTTTTTCTTTATTTTCATTGTGAAGCCCGGCGCAATAACTTTATATCTCTGATATAATATGATGTAATTCTGAGGCAAGGTGTGTGGTTAAGAAACCCCAGGTGATGGCACCTGGGATGCTACGCTTTGAACATCGGAGGATTTACAAAAATGCGTAACTTCTTGTTGCTTGCCTGTGTCGCGCTTGTAATCAGCTGTGCACACGGCATGTCCCCTGTTGCACCGGAAAACGCCGGTGTCGGGGATCAAATCACAGAGGACAGGGTAGTTGAGTCAGGCGGTAGAATCCTGTGGGGATTATTCGACGTAATACTCGACCCGATCACGGGTGGTGCGGAGATTGTCCCCGTTCGCGGTGCGGCATTCAAGGCTAACGTAACCCAGTTCGTCCAGCCCCCCCAGGGTATGGCAAGCTGGGTCGCCTTCGATTCCCTCGACTTCACCAACTTTTTCGACCAGGGAATCGTCACGCTGAACGTCCGGCTCACCCATCCCTTCCCGGGATACGATGAATACCGTGGATTCGACGTGCTTGGTGTATTCATGGCAGATGCGAGCTTCACAAGTGGTGTCGATGGAGCAGTCAGCCTGCCCCGT
>JAUWTM010000083.1 GCA_030614715.1 Planctomycetota bacterium | reverse complement strand
TCTCCAAGGAAATATTTCTATTTCAATTCTTTTGAAATTCTTATTTACATGCTCCTTCCATATTATTGGCTCGTTATCACCAAAATTAAATATTCCTTGCATTGGATCCCCCAATATCCTACAAGGTAACATTTTTGATAATTTCATAATCATTCTATGTTGCGTAATTGTGCAGTCCTGATATTCATCGACATATATTCCATTATAAGATGCATTTATTACATCCTGAATGTTTTTTTTATTTAATAAATTTGTTGCACACTCATACACATTGTTCCAATCTGCATTATTTTGAGGTTCAAATTCTGCTATATTTGATAACTGAGGGTATGATATCGCGTATTTTAATGCCCACCCAGCTATTGTTTCTATTTTATATTTATCATTTCTTACATTAAATAATTTTATTTTGTTTTTTAATGCGTCAACACCTGCATGTGTATGAGTTAAAATTAATTGTCTATACATACAATAATTCGCTACTGATTCAGTTATTAAATGTGTTTTGCCGCATCCCGCTGGAGCTATTACATAAGCATTACTACTAATAGCTAGTGATTTTGCATTATTTACTATCATCTATCCAATTTCTCAGTTTTTTTAACTTTAATATAGTATCAGTGTTTCCCATGCTCTCAATATTTTCAATTACTATATTCCCAACTTCTTTACCATATGATGTATTTTTAAACCAACTTGTTTTTTTTGCAGCTTTCGCTATCGCTTTCCTTAAACATTCTGTGTCTTCCCATTCAGATTTGTTATCAGTAATTGTATCCCCATTGTTTAAGTTATTATTGATTACTGATATCACATGCTCACATGATTTAATATCTATCGCCAGTTCAACTAATCTAATTACTCCAGCCCATGGTAGATCAAGACAAATTCTCTCTTCTATTGAACATTCATTATCCCATTTTAATACTAATATTCCCATATCAGTTAATACCGCATCACCAATCGATAATGATTCATCAGAATCCACTAATAATGCGACATCATAACCCAGTTCATTGAACATTTTAGCTATTTTTGGTGCTTCGTGACCTCTCCCTGGTGCGGGAACCACTCCGGCAAGCGCGAAGGAACAAAGACCCATAACATTGTCCCACCAATTATCAAACGCTCTTAATAGTCCAACTTCTGTTTTCCCTTCACACACTATAACCTTTTTCGAAAAAAACGACTCAGGTAATTTCCTAATATATGGCTGTAAATAAGAGTCGATTTGCTTAATGCTTGTTATACCTGCAACATTCCCTACAATATATAAGTTTTCGCATTCTAATTCTACAATAGTAATTGGCGCATGCGTGGTAAGAAATAATTGTCCTAATTTATTTACTGCACTATTAATTTCATGCTTAAGTAAGTTAAGAATATGTCTGATTTTATATGGGGCCAATCCATATTCTATTTCATCTATTAAGATAATACTTCCCCTGTTCATTAAATTTAATTGCAAACCTAGAATTAATAGACGTCTAGTGCCTGCACCGAAACGATTTAAGGGAACTAAACCATCGTGCAGGCTAAATCCACCTTCACCAATACTCACAGCTTGAGTATCCAGTCGAGGCAAGTATTTACCAATAGGAGAAATCCCATATTTTTTAGCGATATTTTGAGCTTCATCCGCAGCTTGCTTTAATTGTTCTGGAATATCTTGAAGCTTAATACTATCTTTTATTGCTTTACTAGCAGTATTTAACAGTCCAATTATACTTTCATACTTTTCAGTCATTGAAGTAAGTGCTGAACCTCTGCACCATCGTAGATGTCTGTCTAAATAGCTTCCCAATCTAGACACACCTATTGATTCTCTAGCTTTAGAACTAAATTTCTTTCCCTCAGGTAAACGGTCATTTATTACGCTCCAAGATGGTTCGAAATCCCCTGTAACTTGGAATCTTACAGTTATTACTTTTTCGTCTTCATCACTTGGTTCATCATTAATTGTTGAATCAGCACACCACCCCCTTAAACATAATCCATATCCATCATCCTGTATGATTTGCTCAGGTAAATCTCCCAAAGTAACTTCTATAATTATCGGAGAAGATATATCAGAATTGTAAAAATCAGTATCATAGACAAAAATATTATATCTAGGCCATAAGCAGTATTCGATAGCGTCTAAAATTGTAGTTTTTGTAGAATCATTTGGGCCCAATAAACATAACAAATTAGTTCTAGGAATCCATTCTATTTCCTTGATTCCTCTGAAATTGTGTATTTTCAGGTGCCTTATCTGCATATAAAGCCTCATAATTGAAAGTTCATGTGGAAGTCACATATAACAATAAATCTCAGTAAAAATCAACTAAAGTGTTTTTCTGGAAACTAAATTCAAAAGCGTGTTTATACCCCGATTGCGGTCGGGACGTAAGCGCCCCCGTACGTTTTACGCTATCATGTCCCCCATCCGATGAGCACGCTTATGCAATATTCCGAGCAGTTCCGGTCGCCCTACTGGGCGATCATCCTCTGCATGCTGCTCATTCTCTACATCTCGTGGACCGTCACACGCTGGATCGCGCCCGTGATCGAGAAACGTGGGCGCTTTACTGACAAGGGCATTCACCCGGGCGGTGAGAAATCGCTCGCAAAATGGGTTGTCCTCGCCGCGATACTCCTCTGGATCGTCCTCTTCTCCGTCGGCATGAACCGTCACCTCTCCTTCCACTCGAAAGCGTGGGACCTGGCGATCTTCGACCAGGTGATCTGGAACCTCGCGAACGGTAACGGCTGGGAGTGCTCGGTCCGCGACGTTCTGGACCTTAGGGGCGACCATTTCGAGCCGATCCTGCTCGCATTCGTCCCGTTTTACAAAATTTACCCATCCGTCGCATGGCTTCTCGGCATCCAGGCGCTTGCACTTGTCGGAGCGGGACTCATCCTGTGGGGCACGTACAGGAGCAGGATCGGGGAGCTGCCGTCGATGCTCCTTTTCCTCGCGCTCTGTTTTTACCCCCCGCTTCACTGGCTTGCGCTCGCGGATTTCCACCCGATCGCACTCGGTCCGCTGTTCATCGCACTTGGATGGCTGGGATCGCGTCGCAACAACGCACTTCTCATGCTCGCCGGGATGATCGGACTCGGATTGTGCGGCGAGGAGGGGTTGATCGTCGCCGGTTGGTGGGGGCTCTGGGAATTCCTGTCGCGACGTCCCTGGCGGAAGTTGATCAAGGACGAGGCCAGGGGGGACAGGCTTACCGGATGGATCGGACTCGCGTCGCTGGCGATATTTTTCGGAGCGTTCCTGTATCTTTCGTTCGTATGGATCCCCGCGCACCGTATCGAAGGCGAAGGCTACTTCTACGTGCATCGTTACGAATATCTCGGCGGCTCGATGGGCGAGATCATCCGGAACATCTTCACGAAACCCGGGATGTGGATCGGTCACGCGTTCGACGGGAGGGGAATCGCGCTGCTCGCTCTCTATCTTGTGCCCCTCGCCCTGCTTCCCCTGCAGAGGTTCGGGACGTTCATGATAATGCTCCCGACAATAATGTACACGCTGCTTTCGGTCAGCGATGAGCAGCGGTCTATCTATCACCAGTACACCGCGATGTGGATCATCCTCCTGTTTATCGTTGTCGCCGAAACGCTGGTCGTTTATTACTCGACCGCAACCTGGACTATGGAGGCTCGCACAAATCCGAGACGTGTCCAGATTAAACGCGCGCTGTCGCTCATTATCGCGTCGTTCCTCGGAATGCTGATTTTCTCACCGATAATCGGGTGGGCAATGCATCCTGAGTTATTGACGCCGGAGGAATGGGCAGGTGAAGCTGCGGGTGTGGTGATGTCGATCGGTCCCGACGAAGCAATCAGTGCGCCAAGCGCACTGTGTCCGCACCTGTCGCACCGTCGGGTACTCCTTTTAAAGCCTGATACCGATTGGGAGGGTGTAGAGGAGATCCGCGTCCTTCCCGACTTTCCTCCTTAAGGGGACTGGCGGACGGATTTGGCGAAACGATGATTTTGAAGTATTACTTAAGTTAAGAGAGCCAAATCCGGGTGCCTGTCACCGCTATTTCATTATCTTAAAAAAAAAGCATGATCGGGGACGCACATGCTACATCATCTATTCCTTTTTTACTTTCGCGTCGATGTTCTGCTCGATCTGGTAGTACTCCTGCGTGTGTTCGATCAACGCCTTTTCGGCGTTCAGGATCTTCTGCATCGCCTTGAGCGGGATCTCACATTCCTTCCCGGCAAAGCCCTTCGCCACGATTTTCAGTTCGCCCTCTTTGCTGATACGGATTTCAAATTCCTCTTTTATCGCCATCGTCGCACCACCAGTCGAATAGTTTCGTTGGCTTCCTCGGTTTCCTCGACCACCGTGTAGCCCTCAGCCTGAAGTCGCTCCATGAGCTGTGTGTACTGGTACTTCTTCTGCACGTTCTCCTCGAACTCCTTCAGCTCGATGCCCTCTTTCTCCCGGAGTTCCTCCTCGTCGACAAGCAGTTCCAGCTTGCCCTCTTTTGTATGGCGAACCCCGATCCTGAGGCCGTTCTCGTTGACCATGACATGGTCGACCTGCTGCGTGACCTTGGAACCCACGTAGGTTTTGATGCCCTGAAGAATCTCGAATCCGAGCATGCTGAACGCGATCACGGCTGTTGGAAACTCCATGAACGGAATCGGTACGGGCGGCATGAAAAATGCTCCACTCATATCTCTATCCCTTTCCCCGGTTCGGTCCCGGGTGTTTGGTGTGTTGTCCTCAGCGTTTAACCTACTGTACTTAATTTACTCTATTAATGATAAAAGTGAAAGCGGACGGGACGTCCACTAGACAGCCGGCGAGACGCCCGCGCTACAAAAAAGTATTCTGCATGGTTAAAGGGAACAGGTTAAAGGGGACTGTCACCTTTTTGCGTCTGACCGTCCTCTCCGCAAGTCCAATTTCCCTTAAGCAAAAAGGATGCCTGTCCCCTTTAACCCAGCTCTCTAGTTGAAAAGTATTTCTCCGTACTCACAGCTGAGAGTGCTGCCGAAGAGCACGAAATAGAGAAATCCAAGACCGATAGCCATACGTATGAAAACCCAGCCGAGACGGATTATCCTCGGACTGATTTTCTCCCCTGCAGTCATGAGCCCTGCAGCCCGCTTGAATAGCCACACGTCGTGCTCAACACCATCGCGCGGACCGCGTCCGGCGAAATCATAACGGGCCATCAACGGGAAATTAACCGTCTCATCGAGTGGTTCCGGTTCCTCGATCCTGATCGGCTGCCCGTGCTGCTCCAGATATTCAAGCCTTGATTTCATCCGGTTCGCTATGCACCCTCCATTTCAAGGAATCCGTGAGTTGTGTCCGCTCGCTTCAACTCATGCGAGAACTGGTACTGCAGCGGGACCTTTATGTCCTGGCGCCTGTACGCCTTGATTTTCTCAACCAGCTCTCCACGCTTGAACTCGACTGAAACATTCTCATCGTATGCCATCGTGGAGTCTGATACGGTGCGGAGAGTGTCGATAACATCGATAAGGTAGCCCTTTTTCTCATATTCAATTGCCAGCAGGATTCTGAATCGGTCTATAAGACGGGGATTTTTGTCTGACGCGTGATGGAAAATGCTCTCCCAGTGGGCAACCGCGGACCTGAAATCACCCTTGTCTATGAAGGCCTGTCCGATCAGGTGCGTGAGGAGTATATCCACCTCACGTTTGCCCTTGTGGACGTGAACGCGACGGTCAACTTCCTCGATCACAACATCCGGTGCACCATCCGCGAGCATCATCCGCGACCACATCACCTTGACTGCGGTATTATCCGGGTATTCGCGGAACGCGGGATGCACGATCTTCTTGGCCTCGCGGGTACGGTTTTCAACCATGTACAGGCCGGCCATAGCTGCCGCAACCTCAGGTGTGGTCGGCATTATCTGGAACAGGAAATCCTCAAACAGGTTTACGTGGAGCCGTATTGTCGGGAGGAATCGCAGGATGTAGATGCCGTTGAACGGCTTGTCGTCACGGAGGATGTGCAGGAACGCCTGACGTGCGCGCTCAACGCGTCCGCTGCTCAGTTCAATGAAACCGATCATGAACCATGCGTCCTGAAAGTCAGGCACTATTTCAGTGGCCCTGCGGAACTGGAGCCTTGCGCTTTCCCCATTTCCCTTGATCAACGCCTGGCATCCGTGAACGAATGCCTTCTCCTCCGGACGGCTCAATGTCAATGAGAAAGAGTCAATAGCAGCATCGGGAAGTATGGTCTCCCCTGGATAGCGTTGTTGTTCGGTGAAAATTGACATTGCCTGCTACGCTACTCGTCCGATTTACCTTCAGGCTCACGAAAATCCGGAGTATCGAGGTAGTCAAGCCTGGTTCCTCGACGGGTTTCGTCCTCGGTCACTGGAATGATTACCTCTTCATCCTCGATCACCCTGCTTGCCCGTCGTGCACGTACCCCGGCCCAGTTCCTGAGTTCCTCAATCGTGTCAGGCATAGTCCGGGCAAGTGGAATCGTGGCTTCTATATTCTTAATTATATCTTCGGTAGTAAACTCACGGTCCTCCGCGAAGCCTTCGTACATTCCTGAGATGATCGCTTCCTTGATCTCCGCACCGGAAAAGTTCTTTCCTGCGATAACGAGCTTTTTAATATCGAAAGCCGACGGATCACGTCCTACCCGTTCGAGATGAATTTTGAAGATCTCATCGCGCTCGTTCGGATTCGGCAGGTCGACGAAGAAAATATCATCGAATCGACCCTTGCGCATCAGCTCGGGAGGTAACGCCTCGATGTCGTTCGCGGTCGCGATTACAAAAACCGGACGTTTCTTCTCCTGCATCCATGTTATGAACGTGCCGAAAACCCTGCTGCTGGTTCCCGCGTCGGATGCTCCCGAGCTCTCAAGTCCGCTCATTCCCTTCTCGATTTCATCTATCCAGAGGATACAAGGCGCGATATTTTCTGCGACAAGCGTTGCCCTTCGCACGTTTTCCTCACTCGACCCCACGAGGCTTGAGAACAACCGTCCAAAATCCAGCCTGAGCAGGGGAAGCTTCCATAGATTGCTGACCGCTTTCGCGGTGAGACTCTTTCCGCAGCCCTGTACCCCGACAAGCAGAATACCCCTCGGCTCCGGAAGTCCGTACGTGCGAGCCTGGTCGGAGAACGACCGCCCGCGCTTTACCAGCCAGTCCTTCAGAAGGTCCAGACCGCCAACTTGCTCGAATTCGTCCTCCGGCTCGTAGTATTCGAGCATCCCGGACTTCCTTACGATCTGTTTTTTCTCCGCGAGGATGTCGTCTATGTCCTCCTCGCTCAGTCGGCCCTTCGAAACGAGGACGCGGCTGAACGCGTTCTCCGCTTCGACCGCTGTAAGCCCGAGCGCGGCCTGTATCAGTCGTTCTTTCTCCAATGCATTGAGGTTGATGTGCACCCTCGGATTCTCGCGGACAGCGTCGATCATTTCATCAAGTAACTTTCGCATCTCCTCCTCTTGCGGGAGCTTGTAATCGAGAACGGTGAGGTCCTTTTCGAGCTCGGGCGGGATTCTCAGCACCGGCGAGAGTATGACAAGTGTCTTGTAACTGGTCTTGAGCTGGTCGGACGCGTCGCGGAGAAGCCTGATCACTCCCGGCTCCATGATATACGGGTGGAAATCCTTGAGGACGAAGATCGCGACATCGTCGGACTCGATGATAAATTCGAGCACCGACTGCGGGTCGCGGATTTTCTGCTTGGATTCGTCCTCCATCCTGGTCGTGAAGCCGACCGACTGGCTCCATACGTGGAGCGCCTTGCCCTGTTTCGATGCAAGTCCGGCCAGTTCGTCGATCGCGCGCTTCTCCTCCCACGTAAGGAGGTAGAGGATCGGATACCTCGCGCGTATCAGAAGATCAATTTCATCAATTGTGCCCATGAGCGGTCCCTGTGAATCAAGAATATTAGAGTCTTTAATAAAGAACCCAACTACAGTGCCCCGACCATAACAGTACCCCGACCATAACATTGCCCCGACCGTAAGGGAGGGGGTAGAAATCTCTTTCCGAACCCCGACCGTCAGGGAGTGGGTAATCATTTACATACATTTTACATGGTTTTTAAATAACGTGCTTAATTTCCTGACACCTTACTCCTCGGAGGGGTAACGTCCACGTCACCCGGTATGAGCACGTCCCGTCCTCACATAACCGGATCCCAACGGTAAATCCATTCCTCAACGTTCCCCCCCTCTGGCGTAAATTTCCGCACAACCTGATCCTCGGAAATAAGGAATGTCCTGAGCTTCCCGGGCCTGTCAGGATACGCAAATACTGTGAATGTGTTATTAGCCATGCTTGCAAGCCCTGAGTAACCTGTAAATTTACTATAATTATGTGCCGTCCAGTTCATGCTGTAATGCTCAATCAGCGTGTTCTTCGTTTCCCATGGATCGATATAGCCATCCATTTGCAAAGCTTCGAATGATCCATAATGTTTGTCATTATTCGTTCCCAGATATGCGAGCTGCGCCGAACCTATATCCTTCAACTGCTGCACGCAGTTTGTCATTACCCTGTTACTCGGACTCATGGGAAGTTGGAGAGGTATAATCAAAGCTATGTATATCAAATCAGGACAAGGACAACGATCAACGGGATATTAATGAGTCGAACACTCGTAGACACATCACCCTGCTCCGGTTTCCCCCCGTTCAGTGACTCTTCTTCATATTTTTCGTTGTTATCCATCGATATCGGAGGGGTAACGTCCACGTCACCCGGTATGAGCACGTCCCGTCCTCACAAAATCGGATCCCAATGATAAATCGCTTCAAATTCGTACTCGCCATCAGGAATATACACTCTTACAACCTGATCCTCCGTGACGCAGAAAGTATTCAGGAATCCAGGACGTGTATCCCTCGGATACGCAATTACTTTAAACCGATGCACTGTCGGCTCACCCTCAACTGTTGATGAATTGTAAGCCTCCCACGTCATGCTGTAATTCTCGATCATGTTCCCGAGCGTGTACCCTTCTGCGATGTACATGTCTGCCTTCAACGCTTCAAACGATCCATAATTACTGCCGCTATTCGTGCCGCTGTACGCTGTCTGCGATGCTCCTATCGCTCGAAGAGTTCCTTTCGCTCTCGATTGCCACGGAACCCTTCGCGCGCCAAGCTGACTCGGAATCGCAATCATAACAACTATTATGAAGCCCAGAAGCCCTATCAACCACTGGAAAATAGGACGTCTCGTTACCGACTCGACATAATCCCTTGATTTCTCGCCATCCTTCTTATGCCAGTCTTGTTCCATATTTACTTAATATACCTCCACATTTCCATGCTGCACACCAATTACGGTGCACCGACCGTAAGGTTGGTGGTTCTTCGGAAATCTTTACCACCTCCCCGCCGCGGCGGGTCGGTGCACTGTTTTTTGTCACAATATCGGATCCCAGTTATACACATCCTCAAACTCATTCCCGGTCTCCGGCACATACTCCCTCACGACCTGGTCCTCCGTAACACAGAACGTCGGGAGCCGCCTCGGATCACTCGGGTACGCAATTACCGTAAATCGATGTATCGCGGGTTCTACAGGCGACGTTGACAGATTATATGCCTCCCACGTCATGCTGTAGTTCTCGATCATGTTCCCAAGCGTGTATCCCTCCGCAATGTACATGTCTCGTTTCAGTTCTTCAAAAGTCCCATAATTTCTATCACTATTAGCTCCCTGATATGCAAGCTGGGACGACCCTATCGACCTCAGAGTCCCCTTCGCTCTCGATTGCCACGCAGGCCTTCGCATGCAAAGCAGACTTGGAATAAAGACCATTGAAAAGATAAGCAGGCCAATGATATATAACACCAGGCATCCGATACCGCGTCCATGACGCTTCCAGTACGTCTCCTGCGACTGTTTCGATTCATCCGTGTCCGCTTTATGTCGGTTTTCTTCCATTTCTATACCACCTCCCCGCCGCGGTGGGTCGGTGCACTTTAGTTTTCACAAAACCGGACGCCAACTGTAAATGTCTTCAAGTTCGTAATAACTATACGGATCGAACACGCGTACGACCTGATCCTCCGTTATGCAGTACGTCCTCAGCGAATGCGGCTTATCCGGCCAGGCGATAATCGTGAATCTGTTCATCATTCTCTCGCTGATAAACGTGTAACCGACAAGGTCGTGCGTGTTCGCGACCTCCCAACTCAGGCTGTAGTGCTCGATCATTGTTTCCAGCGTATCTCCCTCCTGTATGTAACCGCTGTCGAGCATCGCGTAGTACGAGCCAATATACTTTGCGTCGTTTGATGCCTGGTATGCGAGCATGGAGCTGCCGATTGAGCGAAGTGACAGACGCGCGTTGACCTCGAAACGGTTGTCCTCGCTTGCGTAAACCGTCGACCAGAGGGTAAATCCGATGAAGATAATTATCACGAGCGGCGCGAAAATCGCCGCATTGAACGCTCTTACGTCACCGGTTGATTGGGATTCGTCATTACGTTTGTTAGTCAGCATATTTCACCAATGTTTGTCACACACCGATTTCGGTGCATGAATTACAGTATATTCAATACTGTGCACCGACCGTCAGGTTGGTGGCCTCTTTTGGTGATTATTATGCCTTATTAGCCACCAACCTTACGGTCGGTGCACTGTAATTTTCAATTCCCGTAGCACAGCACGGCAGTGCGTCCACCCTCCGAATTATCCGAGTTCGTAAATTGTTTTGCTGAACGCACTGCCGTGCTGTGCTACGGGATGCATATTTTTTTCGTTTTCCTCACAATATCGGATCCCATTGGTAAATCGACTCGAATTCATACCCCTTCCCAGATAAATACACCCTTACGATCTGATCCTCCGTTATGCAGAATGTGGCCATACTTGCATAACGTGTATCTCGCGGATATGCGATTACAGTAAATTGACTTACTAAAGGCTCTCCGACCGCGATAGATATATTATGGGCTTCCCAGGTCATAGAGTAGTTTTCAATCATGTTGCCGAGGTTATACCGATCCGATATACCAAGTGTTGCCTGCAATGCTGGTAATGAACCATATTGTCCTTGGTCATTTAGTTCGCGGTAAGCGAGTTGACTCGAACCAATCGACCTGAGCGTGCCCTTCGCCCGCGACCCCGGCGGATGATGTCTGATTTGTATTTGCCAGATAAATAAACTCAATGCGATGATCGCCAGGCCAAGTATGACAAACAGGATTCTCATTATTACATCACGCTTGCTCAGGAATTGCCCGAATTCATCATTTTCATATTGTTCTGTACTATTCTCATCCATTTTTTCCCTCACAATATTGGATCCCAATGGTAAATAGCCGCTAAATCATTGTTAGGAGGATTATACACACGCACGACCTGATCTTCGGTGACACAGAATGTCTGCAGGTCCGAACTGCTCGTATTCCGAGGGTACGCTATTACCGTGAACTGGTGTATTCCCGGCTCACCGGCAACGGTCGACAGATTGTAAGCTTTCCACGTCATCGAGTAATTTTCGATCATGTTTCCGAGCGTATATCCCTGCGCGATGTACAGCGTTTTCCGCAACGCTTGGAATGAACCGTAATTATGCTCATTGTTGGTTCCCTGGTAGGCGAGTTGAGAGGACCCAATAGATCTCAATGTCCCCTTTGCTCTTGACGTCCCTCCGCATCCCGTTCGGATGCAACCTTGGTACATCATAATCCCGGACATGAACAGGAAGATGTACAGCATCAGCCACAGGCTGAGACGGACGTAGTCCGAATAGTAGAGATCTCCTCTCGCTCTTCTTTCAGAGTCGTTCATAGCTTTTTCGACAGCACTGATCCCCTGCGCCCTTCACTACCAGAACCGGCGTTCATTTAAATGTGCAATCAACAACTGTCCACCGATAATTACAAACAAAAGCCACCATATCAATCCGAGATACCAGTTCACCGTATCGGAGATGCGTATCCCGAACGACCCCGGGGAGGGGTCACTCTCCTGTTTTCCTGATTTGCGGGTTCCCATGGTGTCCATGGGCTCGAATCTAAGGTGGCACTTTTAATTTACCACATGAATCAAATCGCAGAAAGCGACACATGCAAAATCACCCTTGATTTTTCGTGCGGCTTGCTCCCCCCGCCAACATGACCGATGACCCGGTTGAGGAGTACCACCTACGGCGATCATCGACGGGCTTTTTTAATAATAAAGCAGCACGAGCATTACGCTCGTGCTTTTATCATCCATGTCCCGGGAGTGACATGACACCTGGACTTTTCCTGCATTCCCATTCTTGCCATTCAGTTTATCCACTCCTCTTTAAAAGGCCGTGACGTTTCGCG
Organism: Planctomycetota bacterium; assembly: GCA_030614715.1. Lineage (GTDB taxonomy): Bacteria > JAJVIF01 > JAJVIF01 > JAPKYR01 > JAPKYR01 > JAUWTM01. The sequence continues at coordinate 6,076 of JAUWTM010000083.1, read as the reverse complement.
TACTTTTCTCCCTGAAGGAAGATGAAGTACCCCACAGGTATCAGGACCAGTCCCGACAAAACCAGCGCCCCGGAAAGTGAGAGAAGCTGGACTGTCGGTGTACCTTCAAGCAGCGCGCTCCTTACGCCGTTCAGTGTGTACGTCACAGGGCTTATGTACCCGAATGGCTGAAGCCATGCGGGTAGTGCCGATATCGGGTAATACACACCCGAGATCAGAAGGATCAACCCGAGAATTATGTGCGCCGCCTGCGACCCCTTCTCAGCGCTCATCAACGGCAGTACCGCCACGACAAGCCCGAGTCCCAGCATCGGAAAGCACGCGCACGCCAGGACCACCAGCGCACCGGGGATGTTCGCTCCCTCGAGATTCAACCCGAAGAACCACGTCGCCGCAAAAAGCACGAGCAGGGTTCTAACAAGCCCGTAAAGGATCGCGAACCACGTCACGCCCATGAGGTGCGTAAGCCTGTGCACCGGGGCCATGAACGTGTACTCGAGCGTCCCCTCCCATCGCTCCCATGAGATCGTGTGCGCGATCTCGTTGAAGATGTTCGCGAGGAAGTTCCACATGAGCGCTCCGATGATCAGGTAAAGTACCGCCTGCTCATCGCCGGCACCCATCGTCTTTCCGATGAGACCGATCGAGAACGCCGACACCATCGAGTAGACCAGGAAACAGATCTCCCAGCCAATGTAACGCCTCGTCAGGTTTACGTTCCTCTCGAGGAACGCGTATCCCGCTTTTAACTCGCTCAGGAGGCGTACGGGCACTGAATTTATAGCTGTGTTCATTGATTTCAATTCTCTCACCTCCGGCGACTACCGGATCAGTTACTTATTAATCCGGAGCGACCGCGGGACAGATGTCCTGAGGACCCGCGCGGTCACTCCGTACTGATGTGCTTGTTTTAGTGCGCTCCGTAAAGGAGCTGTTCGAGGATATCCTCCGGCTTCATTTCTTTTTAGAAGCCGGGCCACGTTGCCATAACCCCCGTAGTTGGCGCCTGTGTGGGGGAGAGTACGTGCATTTCGTCAATCGTCATTACTCTGCCTCCTCGTTCTTGAGGATCCCTCCGGTTAAGTGGAGAAATACATCCTCTAGAGTTATATCTGTGATCTTTTTATCTTTCGCTCCGCCGTTCAGATCATCGAGGACCATCGATTTCAGGCCCTCCGACGTATCCAAGGCGATGATTTTTCCCTTGTCGATGATCCCGATCCTGTCGCAAAGACGGTCGGCTTCATCCATGTCGTGCGTCGTCAGTATGATGGTCGCGTCGTTCTCCTTCCGTACGTCAAGTAAGAACGCCTGGACCTCACGTTTCGACTTGGGATCGAGTCCCGTGGTCGGCTCGTCCAGCAGGAGTACGATCGGGCTGGTCAGAAGTGCCCTTGCGATCGCGACCTTCTGCTGCATCCCTCGGCTGAAGTCCTCGAGAGGATCAAGGTAACGGTCGAGATCGAACGCGATCTTCCCGAGAATCTCCTTCGCAAGCGCCTGGACCTTGTTTGACGGCACCCCGTAAAGACGTGCCGCGTATATCAGGTTCTCGTGTGCGCTCAGCTTCTTGAAGAATGCTGCGTCCACCGAGACCCTGTTGATCAGACGCTGGACCTCGTAGATATCCTTCACGACGTCCCGTCCGAGTATCCTTACTTCGCCCGCATCCGGGATGAGGAGAGTCGAAAGGATCCTGATCAGGGTCGACTTGCCGCTTCCGTTGGGTCCGAGGAGTCCGAAGATCTCTCCGGGTTTCACGTGGAAGCTTACGTCCTCGAGTGCCGTGACCTTTGTCCGGTGCGGGAGTTTCCTGGCGAACCAGCTCTTCCGGGCGCCGTCGGCTTCACCATTGACGTCCTTCTTTTTGTTCGCTGACTCCCACTTGAAGAATTCCTTGCTGATGCCGCTTACTTCGATCGCGTGCATTTTTCTTTCCCTCGCGATAATTGGATTTTGTTCCGATCTTCGACAGGTTGGAGCCTCGACCACGGCTGTCCCACCCCGCCCACGTAAGGCTGACATGATTCTCTCCTTGCTGATATGCTCGTTCTGTATGTCAATTTTTCACTTCGTCTTTCTGTTTCAACGTTTTGAGGGTTCTCATGGCCAAAAAAAACCCCCGATCTATTCAGATCGAGGGGCTGCTGTTATCCGTATTGGTTACTCACTTATGTAATGAGCACCTCAGGAATTTTACAGATCCCTCGATCATGAGCTGTGAACCCGGCATCAGGCCTGCAAATGGACACACGGGTCCCCTGAGCATCGAATTTTACGGCCGGAATGCGCCGTACGCGCAACATCTGAATATTCATGCTCGCAGGCCTCCTTTCTGGGTTCTAGTAATCAGCATCAAATCACTCTTTCATTCAAATTGCCTGCTTCCGTAAATATATCGGAAGTTAGCCATAGGTTTTTAACAGGTTCCGAGAGTAATGTCAACCCATAACGTAATTTTTTTTACACAGGAATCATAATTATTACCATAAAAATCGATGTTATATATTAATGTTATAGAACGACATGATTGAATTTTTCTGAAATTTTTTATAAATTTTTCCAAATATCCGTCCATTCCTCCAGTAATTATTCCAACTCATCCTTGAAAAATCCAACGATCCCAATGCCTCCCTCAAGCACACAACGCGGTTCACTCCCCTTTCGTTTAACTGGTGCTTGAGGGTGTCTCATCTAATCTACACTCCCCCTGCCAATCAACCAAACCATTCCCAATGCCTCCCTCAAGCACACACCGATGGTCACTTCCCCTTCGTTTAACTGGTGCTTGAGGGTGTCTCATCTAATGCACCAATTCAGCAAATTTTAGAGGATCAATTGTCAGCAGCATAGCGTAAGTCTCCATAATCTGAAACACCCTTAAGCGCCCGACCATTTCAGCTTGAGTTAACATCATCGTGCGCGTAAGGGCGGCATTGGTTCTTGTTTTCAAATTGAGTGAGGCGTGATTTTACCGAGATTTTCTCAACCGAATCAGCTGGCTTGTCGCAGGTATTTTACTAACTATATTCCGAGTATTTTACTTTCCTAACCACTCACCCACGCTACAAACGCTATCACTACCAGTATCAGAATCACGAGCGCCGATCCTGCCCACGCAGGATTCGTCCTGAGGAACGCAGCGACCTTCTCAATTGCTGTTCCCATTTTCCCCCTGCCAAGCTTCGTCATCATCCTCGACGCGCTTACATTGGTCGGGTCCGCCGCGAGTGCCCGTCTCAGGTGGTACTTCGCCTCGTCCTCCTCCCTGAGCGCGACCAGCACCTTTCCCATCAACGCGTGGCTGTCAGGATGCCACGGCACGGCCTCTAGCGATTTCTTAAGCGTCGCCCTCGCCTCCTCCAGGTGTCCCCTCTTCGCCTGGAAAAGCCCGAAGTTATAATGCTCGCAACAGAGCGCCAGCGCACCCTGGTCGATCATCGCCTGCTTTTCGACGTCCTCGATAAGCTCAACGATAAGCTCATCGAACTCGTCCATCTTCTCCTCGACCGCCCTGATCCTCGCGAGCGCACTCGCCGGATCTCCCCTGAGACGGTCAACCACCGCGAGAACAGCCTCGACCTTGAGACGGTGTTTTTTCGAGGTCGCGCGCACCAACTCAAGCCGCTGCTCTACAGAGTCGAGGTCACCGATACGGATATCGCGCATCGCCTCGGCGATGGACTGGTCCGCCACCCGCATCAGGTCAAGTATGATATCGATCGGGGCGTTGCAGTGAGGGCAGAATTCCGGCGCCGGGGGAGGGATCAGGCGATCGCAGACCGGGCATGGAAGCTCCCCGGGAGCCTCGGACGGCTCCTTGGCGGGATGTTCCTGCTCTACCTCTGGAGGCTGCATCCCGTCATCTCGAGTGATATCGTCATCCCGATCCGACATTCTGGCGAGGGAATAATACCATGAAACTGAGGCAATGGAAAAATGCCAGGCGTTGTAGAACGATAAAATAATAAAAATTTAGGGTTTATTAGATCTCATTGAGCCTGGCCAGTCTATCGTGACTACTAATCGACCTCGAAAACATTATGGCCAGCCATTCGTGAACATGGGAAAAATAATCAAACACTTACACGGTTATCTCTATACGTTGGCTCAATATATGCCCTGAACAGCGCATTATTAGTGAATTTAACGGGTTTTGGAGACAAAAAAAGAGAGAGGGGAAAGGAGAAGAGGAGTGAAGACTAGGAGGTTTTCGGATTGGTTGAAGGAAGGTAGGAAGGAGTTCCCGCTCTCTCGCTGTGGGATTATCGCACCAAAAATGCCAATTGTCAAGATAATATGGAAATTTGTAATATTTTCTTGACCCGTTTCAAATACTAAAAATGCCGAAAAATGGCTTTCTTATACTGGAACTCCCGGCCAGTACTGCATTACCATCACTGACGGCTCCTCGGGCAGATCTTCAAGCTCAAAATTGACCTGCCAGTCATCGGAACGATATACATTAGACATCACCTTGGTGAATTCGATGACCGGGAGCAGGGTGAAATTCAGATCACGTGTGTCGACATGCATCGGTATGATCCATTTCGGCTTGATCTCATTCAACAGGAACCGTGCATCCGACGGTCCCAGGGCTACCGAGCCGCCAACGGGGATGAAACAGATGTCCAGCCCGGCCAGTTTTTCAACGAGCCATGTCTGTGGGACAGTCCCGATATGGCTCAGATAGCCTATCTTGAAGCCGTCCAGCTCAAAAAGCACGATCAGGACCGACCCGTAGTCCTTCCCCTGGCGTTCATCATGCCACCACGGGATCCCGTTGAAGGCTATACCCCTGACCAGGGTTGTTCCCTTGGTGTTAACCAGCTCGTATGGTTGGTCAACCAGTTGCACGGCAGAAGAATCGTAATGTCCGTGCGTAAGCACGAGAATATCGCACTTATAGACCGGCGTACGATATCCAATGGAGTCATCGTAGGGGTCTATCAGGATAGATGGACCATTTGCCCCGCGCAGGCGGAAGCAGCTGTGTCCGAGCCATTCAATATTGATTGCCATCTCTCTTCAAAGCAGCCCCGGCGGTCCCGGGAACTGTACTTTAATACTATCACTGACCTTATACCCAATTTTGTACTACTTTCACGTTTGACACCGCATATGATGTCCCTGTACCATTTCCCTCTGGTCTTACCATGAAGTACCGTCTAATTGAATTACTGAGATGCCCCGAGCATCCCGACGTAATGCTGCGGGTGACCGGAACGCACCTTGCCGAAGTATTCCCATACGGCGGTGAGGTACAGGTACCGGTCTGCCGTGCCGGATGCGGCTTATTGGGGAACTGGTTCACGGATATCCCTGAGTCCCTGCCCATGCACCATCGTTTCGATTGCCGTAAATGCCTCGGGACCGAGATTGAGACCGCAACCCTCAGGTGCCCGGACTGCGACTGGTCGGTGCAGGTGGTCGATGGAGTGCTGCAAACCTATATCACCAATGGCGAACCTGAAATCAGGGCTGAAGAGCCCCTGAATAAGAAGGTTGGACCTCCCATCGAGAAGTATTTATCCCTGCAATCCGGCGAGATTGTGCTTGTACTGGCTCCAATTCCGGACTCAATGGAAAAGAAGTGGTGCAATCTCGGTGTTGAGAGGCTGCGGGTCGAGGTAAATCCAGAGGTGCTTCATTCAGGACGTGCATTAGCATGTGCGAACGGCCAGGGGCTGTCGCACTACCTCGGCGGACCGCTCGACACATCCATCCTGAGGGCTAACTGCCTTGACGCAATCGTAATGCCGGTCCCGACCGATCGCGTTTCAGACTTCACCGACACCCTGTCACGGCTCCCGGAGCTGCTGAAGCCGTCCGGACGGGCAATTCTGACCTATGCACGTGATCCGGAGAACAGGAAATCCAGCAGGGGACGTCACGAGCTGATCATGGTGAAGCTCCCGGAGTCATACAATCACCTCGAAAGCCACCTGATCGAGACAAACGGCACCGACCTCCTGCTCATCGAGCATCCGGCACCTGAAAACGGTAACGGTGATGCAACTGCCTGATCCTAAGGATCCCAGATTCAGTCAAGCGGAATTATGTATTCTATATGCGG
>JAUWTM010000180.1 GCA_030614715.1 Planctomycetota bacterium | reverse complement strand
TCCCGATCGCGAGGAAACCGGAGGTAACGACGGCGACCTTCGATGGACCGATGGGTCCGGTATACCGATCATCTATCACCCTGACGCTCTTCGGGCGATGGAGAACCTTGTCTACCAGTTGTACTACAGCTTAAAGGACGAGCCGGCTCTGCTTGGGTGGTACCTTTGCGGCCCGGTTACCTTAGGATTTCCCGGTGGGGGCAATGACGGTGTTGTGGGGATGTGCGACTACTCCCCGTACACCGTGAACAGGATGTACGAGCAAACCGGGTCCCCACTGATGGCTTACCCGAGAGCAAGGTATTCGCAGGGTTCGTGGGATTCCCGCATGGAATTCAGGAATTTCACCGATCTCAGGCTTCTCTGGAAACGTGAGGCGTTCGATTCGCTGGTTGGTACACTGCGTGAGCTCGATTCCGAGCACCTGATCTTTGTCGGCATGAATCCGGTTCTAAACTACAGTGATGATAACGGGTACCTCAGCATGGTGCAGGCTCCCGACGGCACGAGGCAGATGCTGAGCGATGATGTTGATGGTGCAATTGTCTCGTTCAAGCTCTCGTCGAAATCCTTCGACCCGACCAACCTCCGGAGCCAGACATCAGCGACACACCTCGCCCTGACCCTCAACCAGGTTTTGAGAAACGACCGCCTTGCGATCGTTATGATCGAACCCGACAATGAAAACCCACCGGGTCCCAATGACGTACTGTATCTCGCCTACATGATCAAGGCCGCTGGTGCATATCCTGTCTGGACTTCGGGATTTATCACGAGGAGAGGACACAGGTGGTCGTGGTACCAGGAGAATGCAATCGAGCGCAGCCAGCCGTTGTCGCTGCTTCCACCACCGAAACAGCTCAGACGCGGCGATGTGGCGATCCTTGATGTGCCTGGTTTCTATTCAGCGTTTTATTCAGAACAGAATGCAAGCATTGCCACGTCGCTCATCCAGCTCGCGATTCACCGCAGAACAGGTGTCGCGGTGGAGGTGGTGGGAGTCGATGAGCTCGGTTGTCCCGAGCCGATTCTTAACAGGTACACAAACCTTATCTACCTCACACCGGACCTGTTAACCAGCGATGATGCAAAATCGTGGCTGCACCCGATCACACAGGTGTCGCTTGTGGGATACACCGGCACCACGACCGGGATTATCGAGGCTGTCGATCCAATCCTGCTTCACCAGTACATTATGGAGGATTTCCATTCCCCGAACCTGGAGGACCAGCTGAGAACCAGGTACGTCCACAGGGGTGCGACGGCGGACCTGTTTTACGGAGCCGATGCAATGGTCGTGGCGAATGAACCGTACGTGTTCATCCACGTGAGCAAGCTCTGGGGTACACGGTTCATCGATGCCAAACTCGCTGGCTGGCCGGAATCAAACCTGAATGCGCTTGACTTTGCGGTCCTGCCGGGAAGCGATGCCCTGAGGGTTGGTGTTATCGCCGGCAGCGCGAGTTTCCCGTACAGACCGACAGCAAATACTGCCAGCCTGTATGTTCTTGCCGATGATTACCAGCCGGTTGGAGATATATACGAGTCACGTCAGACCGCGGTCACGATCGCACAGCAGTCACGTCACATGCGGAGAAGCGTCCCGGCTGCCCTGTTACTTGCATCGTTACTTGCTGTCACGCTTGTGTGGATGACATTCCAGAGCCAGCAGACGTCGCTTCTGCAGGCCGCGGAGCTTGTCGATCGTCGCAGGAGAATCGAGCCTATCGACATCCTCGATGAGCCTGAGGTCCTGGAATTCTACAAGACCTACATCGAAGGCTCCGACGAAGTTGATCCTGACAAAGATGCTGGTAAAAAATAAGGGGATGTGGAACCGATTATCTTTACCAAATGGACGAAAAATTAAAAAATTCAATCCGCGAGATCCTTCGACAGGCTGGTCTTCCCGGGATAGATCCAGTCCTGCGTGAGATTCCCTTCAAGGGACAGATCGGGCTTGCGTTCTCCAATGTTTTTCAGCTGGCACGCGAAGCGTACCCCGATGCGCCTAAAAAAGAGCTGAAACAGCACGCTGAAGAGTTATCGGAACAAATAGCCGCAAAGCTCACGGAACTCGGTGAGTTCGACAAGGTTGAAGCGGTAAAAGGCTACGTAAACTGCTTCTTCAATCCCGATTCCTTCGCGAGAGACATCACAGCACGTATTCTGGACGGCGGTACAGACTGGGGCAGGCGGGAGATGTCGGGTGGGAAGGTGATGGTTGAATATTCCCAGCCGAACACCCACAAGGCATTTCATATCGGGCACGTACGCAACGTCTGCACCGGAGCTGCGCTGGTCAGGTGCTTCAGGTACTCCGGACGCAACACGCTGGCTGCGAATTACTACGGGGATATCGGCAGTCACGTGTTCAAGTCGCTCTGGCACCTCGAAAAATTCCATCCCGACCTCAAGGACGCTCCGGATGAGCCAAAGGAACGCGGTCGCTGGCTTGGAAACGTCTATGCGAAAGCTCAGGTGGAACTTGATGAATCAAAAAACCTTCTCGACAATGTATGGGACCTTTTAAAACCGTTGTATAGAATTCTGAAGAATGCTTTATACGATCAGAAACTAACTTTCGGCTTATTTTCTTACTCACCCGATTTACTCGATATTGCGAAAAATGAGATTGATCTGTTTGAAAATACATCAACAGAGCACCAGATCCGTTGTATAGACCACCTGGCCAGGCATGCGCCTGTGTTATTGGACAGGGCTATTAATTCGGATGTTGTGCCGTATGAGAATCACAATTGGGAGCCCGCACGCGTTCTCACTAAAAAGCTCTTAGACATAATTGGTAGTGTTGATTTTCACCAAATACTAACTAGGCCGCTTGAGCTGATCGCGATTGCTGATCGCTGGAATTTACGGGATCCAGACCTTATAAATCTCTGGGAGAAGACCAAAAAGTGGTCGTTCGATGATTTCTACCGTATCTACGATGAACTTGGTGCTGCTTTCGACAAGGAATTCTACGAATCCGAGGTCGAGGAAGAGGGTTTGCACATAGTTAATGAACTCGTGCAGATGGACATCGTCACGGAGTCATCCGGAGCTAAAATTGTCGAGATTGACCAGCGCCTGCATGAGAAATTCGACTTCCCGCTGAAGGACAAATACCGTGTGGCCGTTCTCGTACGTGCTGACGGCGCATCCCTGTACGGCGCCAAGGACCTCGCTCTCGCCAAACGCAAGTTTGAGGACTTCGGGATTGACGAATCGATCTACGTCGTCGGTAACGAGCAGAAATTCTACTTCCAACAGCTCTTCCAGATGCTGCGACTGATGGGATTCCCGCAGTGGGAGAAGTGCTACCACCTTTCATACGAGCTGGTCATGCTGCCGTCCGGAAAAATCTCAAGCCGGTCGGGACAGGTAATCCTTTACGACGATGTCATGAATGAACTGAAGGGCAGGGCACTCGACGTCGTACGCGAAAAGAATCCCTCTCTCGATGAAAATGCGAAATTGGACGTAGCGGACTCTGTCGCCATAGGCTCGCTGATCTACGGTATGCTCAGGGTCGACACGAACAAGAAAATCGAGTTCGATTTTGACGAGGTTCTTGACTTCAACGGACGGTCCGCGCCGTACATTCAGTACGCGTGTGCTCGTGCGAGTTCCATCGCAAGAAAAGCCGCTTCCGAGGGGATAGTAATCCCCGACCGGGTTGCAGATTCCGATTTCCATGCTGATCTTCAACCCGTCGAGATCGATCTCGTCGGAATGCTTGGAAAATTCCCGGACATTGTGCGTAAGGTCGCAGACGATAAAAAACCGATACACCTCGCGACCTACGCATACGATCTCGCAGTCGCTTTCTCCGATTTCTATCACCAGTGTCCGGTTCTCACAGCCGAACCCGGTATCCTGCGTAACAGGCTGCTTCTCGTCAGGGCAGTACGGATCACACTCGACGCTGCACTCGGTCTTCTCGGTATCAAGGCACCCGACGTTATGTAGACTCAGGGGACAGGAAGGTTATGAACTTACGTATACTGCCAGGCCTCGCATTCCTCACAATTCTGTTGACAGCTCTCGTAGTCTGTCCGGTATCCCAGCGATCAATCCATGCACAATCAACCAGCTACGGCGGTGAGAGGGGACGTAATGCAGGCTCGTGGGACGGTATCTGGTCGACCAACTACGGCCAGATGGATCTTGCACAGGACGATAACATCGTTGTCGGACGGTACGAGGAAAACAACGGAATCCTCTCCGGGACAGTGAACGGGAGAATCCTTACTTTCACATGGGAAGTCGATCCTGACGTGGATTTCGATAGCGAGGGTATTGGTGAATTCACGCTGTCCGAGGACGGTGAGAGCTTCGACGGAATCTGGCAATACAAGAACGGTGGTCAGGAATTTGACTGGGATGGAGTGAAGCTTGGACCACGTGAGATCTCGGCGTCACGGGCAGGGGTCGAATACTGCTTCTGGGCAGGATCATGGACAACCGATCTCGGCGTCATTGCATTCGACCAGGATATAAACGAATCGACCGTTACAGGTGAGTTCATTACGATCGGCACTTACGGCACTTTTACCGCCGCTGCGGAGGGATGGCATCTCTACTGTGACTGGGAGACCGAATATATGAGCGGTACCTGCAGGTTCGAGATGGACGATGACCTCGGGAGTTTCAGTGGGACGATGGAATACGATACTGATGCTGACGACGAGGTCTGGGACGGCACTTTCCTGTCGTCCAGCATCCGCGAGGACTTCACCGGTCTCTGGGTCTCGGATTGGGGTGACATGAATGTTGTCCAGGACCGCCTTACCGGTGTTTTCGTCTGTACGATTGCAGATGGTGAAATCGACGAATGGGCTGGCGAGATAATGGTCTCTGGAAACGTTGTCGGTAACGTGTGCACGTTCTACTGGATTATCGAGACAAGACGTGAAAGCATCGACGGCCGTGCAGTTATTACTATGTCCGAAACGGGTGATTCCTTCACGGGTGCGTGGGCAGAATTGGGTGGTGCCGGTGAATCCGGTAAGCTAACCGGTCGACTCCTTTAGTTTGTTTCCTGCCACCTTATCCAGAAACGTTTTCCAACGCGAATTGGTGATCTTCCAGTTATCTGAAGACGGTTTTCCAAGGCATACCATCATCGCGTTACGGGTCTGGCTGCCGATCTTTCCATCGATCTTCACACTTTTATCGTGCCAGAGTTTAAGAGCAGCCTGTGTAACCACGTTCTGACTCCTGCTGCGGCCGCCGTGCCATTTTACCTCCCTCCCAATGTCGAAATGAATGTGATCCTCGTGACGTGAATTATAGTGTTCGGTTATTACTACACCTGCGTGGAGAGAAATTGCGCATGCTATCCTCGATGCAAGCTTCCGCGACATGCTCCGTATCCGGTAACCTTCGACTTCATGCTTGATCCCGTCCTTATAGAGAATTACTTCATCGTCCATTGTTAAAAATCCGTCGAAATCACACGCATTTCCCTTGCCATGCTGACCGGGCTTATCGACATAACAACCACCGGTCAGTACGGCCTTGTTACCGTCCAACGGGAGTATTCCGCACTCCTTGAGATACTTTCCCAACTGCAGGAGTGTTTCGTAAAATCTTTTGCTGCAGCGTGCGCGCCAGTTGGGATTATCATATGGCACTCCCAGCTCATTTATGCGGTCGTACATGAAGGGGATTCCGAGCGCATGTGTGCAATCCGCTGCTTTTGAATCGGTCATTTTAATTCCTCCTGGGATTTATGGTGCATGGAATATCCGAACTTAGACTAGCATATCAATATGCGAATAACTACTATATGTGACAAATTCTGTTTCCCGACCCTGTCGGGTTACAGGAAATGCTATACTTTCCAAAACTGGTTCGGAGGTGGCTCAGTGTTCAGGAATTCTGCATCGAAATTACTGGTCATACTACTTGTATTACTGTTCTGTCCCACAAATGCGTATGCGCAGGACATCACCGCGACGTGGCCCCAGTTCGGTGGTATCTGGGAGACTACCGAGGGCAAAATGGCCCTCTGGCAGGCCGAGGACAAGGTATGGGGCATTTACACCGGCAGCAGTGAGATCGGTGGATATATCAGGGAGGACGGTAAACTCCACTTCTGGTACGAACGCGGCTCCGACGATATGGGCATGGGATGGCTCGAGATCAGCGAGGACGGCAGGGCGTTCGAGGGCTTCTATACCAGCAGTCTCGACCCCGGTGAACATGATTCATGGGGGGGCACCTGGATTGGCCCCAATAACTTCGCGATAGGAGACGTCGCCGCTCTCGATTACGTGCCGGGTGATACTCTCACCGCTGATGCGGACGACACCGATACTCCCGATGATCAAGCTGATACGGTCCTCGCAAGCGACCTCGAGGATGCTGTCGATTCCGGCATGACCATCGACACCGACAGCGCATGGGGCGGTACATGGGACACTGAACGAGGCTTCCTCGTCCTTGCCGTCAGCGAAGGATGGGTATTCGGCAGCTTCGGTGAGGACGGTGTCATTGAGGGTACCGCTGAGAATGCAACCCTCAGTGCTTCATGGTCCGTTACACGGGACGACGGAACGCTGCTGGAGGGCGAAGCGCTCTTTACGTTATCCGAGGACAGCATTAACTTCCGTGGGACTTACAACTCAACGGACGATCCGAACCTCTGGCTTCCGTGGATGGGCTCGAAAATCATCACCGTTACGGTCGATGAAGATTCGACAGATGAGGCAGACACTGAAGAGGAACAACCTGAAGGGTCTGAACCTGAATAACAACTAACTCTCTTGAAAAAAAAACCGGGGTTTTCGATCCCGGTTTTTTACATTCACATATATTCTTCAGCTATCTTTCTTATCATCTTCCTGTTCTGGTAATGCCCCGATCTCACCCCGATCACCTGTGCCCTCAGTCTGCGTCCGGCCAGGTACATGTCTCCAAGAATATCGAGCATCTTATGATAGCAGAGCTCGTTGGCGAACCGTAGTGGCTGGCTCACGTGGTCCTTGTGGACGATCAGAACCTGACTTTCATCGGTGTGCTTGACCGCTCCCGACGCTACCAGGTCTTTTGCCCTCTCGGCACTGATAAAAGTCCTCGATGCACCGATCCGTCTGCGGAAATTTTCGCAAGTCGCTTCAATCTGCGCAAGACGCTTACCGGCGTAATCATTCGGCTGGTCAAGATAGTATGCCAGTTTCAGTGTGTCCGACGGCAGGACCATCAGGAGCCCGTTGTCATCGATGAAAATTGGCTTATCGATGACTATCTCGCGACGCGGCGCGTCCTGCTCTACTATACCCACCTTATCAATCGCGTTAATAAACGGAACCGCGCTGCCATCGAACATTGGGATCTCAACTGAGTTAACCCGCACCGTCGCATTGTCAATGCCCAGACCGTGAAGTGCTCCCAGTACGTGCTCTACGAAATTTACCTGCCTGGTCTGATCGTTCAGATCGGCAAGCACGGTGCGATTTTCCGTCTCAATTATGTTTTCAACGGCAACCGGGATGATTGTGACCTTACCCTCGTGGTCAAGCTCAAACGACGGACCGCTGTCAACTTCGGCTGGATGGATTTCTACCCTGACATTGGCGCCGGTGAAGGCCCCGATACCCTCGATCACAGCTGCGTCCCTGAGTGTTTGCTGGTTACTACTCATGTGTCAGGATTCCTTGTCCTCCTGTTAATCTGTCGAAGCCGGTTCTGCAATATCGGTCGGCTGAGATCCGGAGCCCGGCATCGATCCTACACGTGCCCACAGCCACTGGACAATCTCGTCTGCGAGTTCCGGATGTGCATCGAACAGGTTAGTACCGTGGTCGCTGCCCTCGAATTCCATCAGCTGACTGGCCCGCGCCGCATTGCTGAGCGCCTGGGCTCCACGGTAGCTGCCCCCATCCTCCACGGCAGACACTATCAGGACCGGCATATGCCCGAGGTCACGCGCGAAAGGCAGCGGTTCGATTCCCCTGTAGGTCAAGCCCGGACTGAGAAGCACAAGGCATTTCGGTGGATTTTCTGCACCATCAGCCAGAAGCTCC
>JAUWTM010000137.1 GCA_030614715.1 Planctomycetota bacterium | reverse complement strand
GTTGAACTTCCACCTGAGAAGCAGGCAGTGGAACGTAGTACCACCATCGTATGGCACGGTCACGTCACCCTCGCCGATCGCTATAATATCGTAGTTGAGGACAAATCCAGGATCATCGATCAGGAACGAATAGTCTGTGTCGATGCTGAGGGGAAACGGTATCGCAAGGCTATCTGGTGTGTCCGGTGGACCAAACGGAGACGAGCCGATCACGAATGGATCGTGGAAACCATAAATGAACAGCTTGTCGGAAATGAAGTGGTGATACTCCGCCTGGTACAGCACCGGGAAGAACGGGTCAAACATGTTTTCATACTTGATGAAATGCGTTGTCGCGGCGTTGAAGTTATCGACAAATCCACCGACTTCGGCGTCACTGTCGTCTATTACACGCCTCCAGTTAGGACCGACTGTTAGTCCGATCGTAGTGAAGTCCCACGGTCCGTCGGGGTCGCTTACATCGATCACGTTGCCGCTGTCGTACGAGGCGCTATGCGTACTGTAATGGTAGTTAGTGCCCGGAGTCTTGGTGTCGAAGTCCTCCTGAAGGGTAATATACAGCCCGACATCGATCTCGAGCGGCTCGTTCAGGTTGTCAGTTGCACCTGACTGGTCTTCGATCTGATGGTTGACAAGGTAGATACCGGCTGTGTCCCAGGTGTGAGTGACCTCGAAACCTTCCTCGGTCCAGACCTCGCTTCCGTCCCACGACCACCTGCTTATCGCGAGGTCGCCGGGTCCTTCCGGGTCGGTAGATGTGTCGGTGAAGGTAATTGTCTCGCTGACATCAGGCTCGAGATTCGATGCACTCGCGGCGCATGTTGGTTCGTGATTCTGGATTACCGGAACCTGCACGAGCTTCCAGCCGGTATAATCGACAAGTGCTCCGGGAGCACTGGCTGTGTCCAGAACACGGATAACAATGGGGTATTCACCCTGTGGCACGAACCCAAATTCGTTAACAAGCTCCAGGGTAAATCTCTGGGTGCCCGGACCGCCTGAATCTGCTGTGGCTTCTTTAAGACCGTCGAAGAAGTACGGTCCCTCTATGTGAACAGTGTCAATGGTCGATACGCCCTGCCAGTCGTATACGTCAATGGTAAGTGTTGCAGTCGCACCGATGGTCATTGCCAGCGATTTATCAAGCTCGGCCTCAATCATGTACGCTTCCAGGCTGTTTGCAGTTATCGGGAAGCTGTCAGGTACGGTCACCGGCTCTGTCGGAGCTGCCCACGATGCGTCGACAGCATAACCGAAGGTAAAAATTGGCTGTACAGGCCTGATCAGGAATCCTGCCGACTTGGTTTCGCCTGCAAGGAAGTGATGACGTTCGGTTTCCGTACAGTACGCCATGTACGCATTGAGCATGGCGTTCGGCATCACGAATGTGGGAGCCATCTTCCCTTCCAGGTAGCCCTGGCTGCCGTTTCCGGCAGTTCCGGGATGGTATAACGTCGTGTGACCGTCGGGATCGATAAGTTCCGGGTCACCATCGATGTTGGCGGATGTGTTAAGGCCGAATACAGGGAAGTCAGTGCTCCCTCCGAAGATCGCAATACCCCTCACATCGAATCCTGAAAGGCGAGGTGGCGTGAATGGATGTTCGAGAACGATATCGAACTGAAGGTCCTTGTTGGGAAGCGTCTGAAAATTCGCTATGCTCAAACAATTGAAACACGGACCGAATTCCAGCCAGGTGAGAACGTTCAAATGCAGCTCGGTCGACCGTACGGGTACGATGACCCATGTCCCGGCCTCGGAATCGATCGTTATGTCCCAGTATCCCATGAGGTTGTGACCCACAGTCATGGGTTCGGTCGTCGGGGTCTGGACGAGATGGTTGTCAGCCATCACGGGTGCCGTCGGTGTTACATCTCCCTCACCGGCACATCCCAGAACAAGCAGCAACAGCGCTGCCGGAAGCAGGTGGATTAATGTCCTGAAACTCATTTATTGCCTCCTTGTACACAGGAGCATTGTACTGCCATACAATTGGCAGGTTATAATCCAATATAAACTCGAGTCAAACACAATATAACTTATACATTCCTAATTGTAACGCAATTCGACGTTTTCTAAAAGGGTGCCGTCAGGTTTTGTCCCCCCACTACATGTGAATATGTAAAAGACAACAGTGCGGTTCACGCGTCTGTATATGTGTATCCAGGTGCCCTGAATACTACCCCTCAGCCTCGACAAAATCAATATAGTATTCACCGGGCTCGTGGCTCATCGTTCTCCATTTCCAGTATGCCTCACGCCATGACCTGTCTGAGAAGTGGTTCAGCTCCTGCTCGAGCGCAGCTTTTTCATTCAGAATTTCCGCTAACTCGGCTTCGAGTGCCTCGACGTTCCCGATGGCTGCCTGCCTTGCAGTAATTCCGCCTGCAAGCAGGACAAACACTGCTATCACCAGGCCCCATCGCACGATGGTGTCAATAATTCGCGGGATGCGCGAGGGTTTGCGCTCCTCGACAGGTGGAAGCTCACGTTTCACCTTTCGGCCGGGAGTCCGCTTCGTGCTTCGTTTCCACTGTCCGGTTATTGGCAGTCGACGATTATTCATCAGTACCTCTGTTCGAGATCGTAGATAATACGCATCGTGAGAATGTCGCGGTCCGATGGAGACTTTCTCGTGACCGTCGGGAACATGCAGTCTCCCTCGTAGTCCGAATGCCCCCAGATTCCCAGCGCATGACCCAGTTCATGGCAGGTAACGGTTTCAAGCATGATCGGTGACGGCATCGGTGCATCGATACCGATCCGGACGAAAATTTCCGGACGGTACCTTATTCCCGGTCTAAGACGGGCGAGTCCAGCCTCCGGAAGCTCAGTCACGAAATGAACCAGGAGATCATCTGAACCTGCGGACGATGCCGGGACAAAAACAATCCGGTTCCCAAGCGGTTCACTCCAGCTGTCGAAAGCATTCATCAGCGGTTCCTCGAGAAGCCTGAGCCTCTCCGTCGGGTATCCGGGAGGCACAGTGACCGAGTACCTGATAGCGTTACGGTCAAATCTCAGACCCAGGCCCTCGATGTGCAGTTGGGCGTAGTAATCGGGTTCCGACGGCTTAAGAATTACAGTCCGTACCGCACTGAATGCCTGTGGCAGGACGAATACGAACAGGAACACGATGACCAGCATCAGAGACGTGAACCGTATCAGCCTGCCCATCCACACCGAACGCCCGACATACTTGTCCTCGTCCAGACCGGCTATGACTTCAAGGTGCAATTCATCGGCGTCCGGCTCCTCAACGGTGAATTCGTCGAAATCGTCCGGACCATCCGTCTCGTACAGGTCCCACCCTGGAAGATCCATGTCATCCGGGTGATCACCATTATTATTATCATGGGTTTGATTCAATCTTATTAACCCAAATCAGCGATCTTGCGTGTAAAAATCATACAGCGGACTGGATGCATCCAGTTCATCATAGAATATATCAGCTATCTGCAGGGGACGCAAGAATTGGCATTTTTAAACAAAATGCCAGCAAGGAAATTAATCCGGTACTCCTAAAAAGAGGCGGGGAGCCCGATCTGCTCATATCTGTAGTTGGAATCGGGCTCCCGGATATGTGTGGAGTGGTAATTAGTGGTTCGGGAAGCCGTAATTTGCCAGGGACACGGACTTCCCGATCTATCTGAGGTTTACCAGAACTCGAATTTATTCATTACTGCTTTACGTGGACCGAGAGGTGTGCCATCGAGTCGTTTCACCAGTGAAACCTGGTTGCCCTTCTCATTGAAAACCACCTGGTCCATTACGTTTCTCATCAGGAAGATCCCACGCCCGTTGATGCTCAGCAGGTTCTCGTCGGCAGTCGGGTCAGGTATGTTGTCGTAGTCGAAACCCTCACCACTGTCGGTTACGGTCAGCATGATCTGCCCGGGACCCAGCGAGTACCTGATTATTACAGTCGTCACCGGCTCGTCAAGGGGTTCCTCATGACCGTGGATTATGGCGTTACTAACCGCTTCATCCAGAACCAGCCGTACCCAGAACTGATCGGTGCCATGCGAAAGGTAGGGCTTTGAATAATCGACAATGAGATCAGTAGCTTCCTCGCGTGGAGTGTCGGGAAGGATAATCTCGCCTTCGCGCTCATAAATCTGCGTCTGGTCGGAAATGTAGCCTTCGGTAAGAAATGGTGTTAGTTCAAGTGCGATCTGCGAGAGGAACAGCTCCATTTCCAGCAGGTCGTTCTCCTCAAGTACAAACCCGCCATGCCCCATAACGAACCCGATTAATTCCGTGGTTGTCTTGGCGGTGGGCCTGTGCACCAGCGGCATTATCGTCGGGAACGGCCTGTGGCCCTTGATGCCAAGCTTCTCTACTATCGTTGGAACAAGATCGGATGGCAGGATGAGCGGATCATCACAACTCTTCACCAGCGTTTCAAGGTGTTCGTCGGAAAATTTAATCAGCTTGGTTATAGGATCCGGGACATAACCACGTGACGCCATTATGTTGAATCCGTCGACGCCATTGTATGCGATCAGGCTGTCAGCGAGGTGGAGTGAAGATGCAAGCTGGTCAAGTGTAATCTTCAGGACATCATCTATGCTTGTTATTCTGCCGATGTTGCCTGCTATCTCGTCGATGCCCTTACCATTTGTATTTTCGGGTGTCGATCCGGCAAGAAAATGGATCCGGTCGAGAATTTCACGCGTGCTGTACGGCTTGAGGAGATAATCCTTTGCTCCTACACCAAGTGCCTTGCATGCTATCTCGGGAGATTTGTAATTCGCAGTGACCAGTATGGGCAGGTCACCATTGGCATCGGACAACCGACGGATGTCTTCAGTTCCCACGCTCGTGCCGTCGTGCAGGTCCACCACGGTGACATGCGGTCGCAGATCAGCAACTTTGGATGCTGCATCGTTTACGGATTGTGCAAGCTCTACCTCGAATCCCTCGGCTTCAAGAATGCTTCGAAGGCAGTCGGCAAAATCCGGATCGTGTTCTATCAGAACAATCCTCGTCATGGTCCCCATCTCAGGTCAGCGGATGTAAACAGTGGTTTACTTTGCAAGGTAGAGACCAAATAAGGAATTGAAATGGGAACTGTCCGTTATTTTGAAAAATTCATTTAAAAATTCGGAAACCCGCACCAATAGTGATTTTACGACAATGTTTCTCTGATTAAAATATAGTATTAAAACCTATGTATCGGATGTTTGAATTTAACCGCGGGCAACTAAGGGACACTATGTCCTTAGTTGGACATTTTACCCCAAAGGTCTAACTTGCGCTTCAGAGTTTTACGACTGATTCCGAGCAGCTCTGCGGCGTTTTTACGGTGCTGGTTTGTGAACTTCAGGGTGGCAATTATGTGTTCACGTTCGAGGGCCTCGAGGGGGATCGGACGGAACCCGCCATTAGCCGTTTTCGGAGCTCCGGTCCTTGTTCCACTCCTGATTTCCTCCGGCAGATGCTTGACATCGATTGTCTCGACATCCTCAAGGATCAGGATACGCTCGATGACGTTATCGATCTCACGTACATTGCCCGGCCAGTCGTACGCTTTCATTAGAAGCGCGGCTTGTGGACTGATTTGACTGACGTTACGTCCAAGCAGGCGGTTATGAAGCTGGATGAAATGCTTGGCGAGCAGGAGGATGTCATCCCCTCGCTCACTAACAGTAGGTATGTGTATCGGTACGACGTTCAGACGGTAATACAGGTCCTCACGGAATTTACCTTCGGCAATCAGAGCTTTCAGGTTCTGATGGGTTGCGGCGATAACGCGCACATCGATATCGATGGTCTTTTCTCCACCGAGACGCTCAATCGTCCGGTTCTCAAGCACCCTCAGAATTTTAGCCTGGAGATGCAGTGGCATGTCACCGATCTCGTCGAGGAACAGAGTGCCCTTGTCAGCGCGCTCTATGCGTCCCATCTTGCGCTTCTTCGCATCGGTAAAGGCGCCCTGTTCGTAGCCGAAGAGTTCGCTCTCGAGAAGTGTATCCGGGATGTTTGCGCAGTTGACCGCGATGAACTCATGGCCTGCACGGGGACTGGCGTAGTGCATGGCTCGAGCGAACACTTCCTTACCGGTTCCGGTGGCACCTGTGTAAAGGACGGTGGCATCGGTTACAGCCACTTTCTTACACTGGCTCTTCACACGCTTCATCGCTGGTGACACGCCGATGATGGAATCCATTGCGTACTGGACTGTCTCTGACGCAAGCTGTTCTTCGCTTGCGATGCGAAGGTTCAGAAGTTCGCTTGCTGAGTGAAGTCGTGCCGCGAGATCGTCGTGATCCCAGGGTTTTGTAAGGAAGTGGTAAGCGCCGTTACGCATGGCTTCGACAGCGAGTTCGATCGTAGCGAAGCCCGTCATCATAATGATTACAGGGTTTCCGGGACGGCTGGCAAGTTCCTTGAGGACGGTTAATCCGTCCATGTCCGGAAGCTTGTAGTCCAGAAGGACAATGTCCGGATCCTGGTTTGCCTGCTCGAGGGCGGTACTGCCGTCCTGGGCTTCCAATACGGAGTAGCCCTCTTCCTGAAGCCACTCACGGAGTCCGTAGCGGATCAGTTCCTCATCGTCAACGATTAAAACAGATAATGCCATGCATTTTCACCACTTAAGGTTTCTTGTCGAAATATTATCGCCCTGAATAGTCCCTTATTTTCTATTTAATCCAAAAAATGAAATTTGAGCGTACTTTATTCAACCCGGGAAGTAACCAGAGTTTCCATACAAGGTGAATCAACCTGAATCGGACTTGATCTGCAGTCCAGGTGAATCGACCTCCTATCGCTGGATACTAATCTGCGACCTGTTCTAACAGGCTTGCTACGTGATGTATATCCAGGGAATATCAGGTACGTCTATAGCTCTTCTTACTCCTGTCAGCAGGCTTACGGGTGCGAACCGTCCCGAATCGCTGATCGGACGTGCCCTCGAGAGTGCCACCTCAGGAACACCAGTAATCAGAAAAGATGACGTTTCAATCAGGCATCTTAACCTGGGTGCTGCCCACACGAGCCTGATGCGGTCGCATGCAGACTTACGGATAGCACAGGGACGTCAGACTATCGACCAGGGCGTTTTAAAAAGTTTGAATACTGTGGAACATGAGCTTGCGGAGATTCAGCGTTTGACTGATGCGGTTGCCGATGGAGAATACAGCCCGTCGCAGCTTGCCGATATACAGCTCATGATCGAATCCCGAACTCAGCGAATACAGAATGTCATTGATGGTACGACTCATTCGGGAACGGAGCTGCTTACAGGAGAGGCTGTTCGAGTAACTACCGACGCTGTTACAGGTGAGGGATTCGACGTCTGGTTCGACGACCTGGGGATGGATGTGCTCGGTCTGGGAAGTCTCGATGTCGAGACCCTGGATTTCTCAACCAATGCAGGTATCGTTTCGGATGCTCAGGCTTTAGTTTCCGCAGCAGTGACGAATGTTGAAACCGATCTCAGCCAGATTGAGACGGTTCTTGAAGGGAAAGTCATCAGCCTGGTAAGCGGTTTCGATGAGCTTCGCTCGTCGGAGCTGCTCAACACCTCAAGGGAGTCACCGTGGTTATCATCCGAGGCTGCCGGGTCGATCAGCTCTATCTTTTCCTCCGGCAATCTTCGGAACCTCCTGTCGACATCGGACCTCAGGGATGCACTGAGCATCACAAATCTTGACGCAGGCGTTGTCGCGTCACTCCTCAGTTGATTCAAGAACACAAGTGAAAATCCAATCGGGTGTGCGGATTTTTTTCCGCACGGGTGGTAAAATCAGTTTTTCCGGGACCAGACCTGGCAGATGCCCGGTTTTTGCGTGTATGAATTTCAAGCCAGGTGATGGTTACCAGTAACTGGGGGAATCAGTCCAATGGATAAGAAAAAACTAGGATTCACAACGCGTCAGATTCACGGAGAAGGTCATGACAAGCCGATGTACGCGCATGTCATGCCCATTTTCCAGACAAGTACTTTTTCATTCGAGTCACCAGAGCATGGTGCCGACCTGTTCGCCGGGAAGTGCAAGGGGCATATTTATACGCGTCTTGGTAACCCTACAACTGAAGCACTGGAGCGGACTCTCGCCAACCTGGAGGGCGGGGATGACGCCGCGGTTTTCGCAAGCGGACTTGCCGCGGTGCACGGTGTGTTCCTTCCGTTCGTCAAGGTGGGTGACCACATTGTGTCGGGTGATACTCTTTACGGACCCTGCCTGAACATGATAGGCGGTACATTCGCAAAGTGGGGAATCAAGTCGACATTCGTGGACACTTCCGATCTCGACGCGGTTAGAAACGCGATTACCCCGGATACTAAGTTCTGCTTCTTCGAGTCACCAGCCAACCCGACCAACCGGGTGACTGATATAGTTGCTGTTTCCGAAATCTGCCATGAGAAGGGCGTTAAGGTCGTTGTCGACAACACGTTCGCGACCCCCTTCAATCAGCGTCCGCTGGAATTCGGCGCCGACATCGTCATGCATTCAGCCACGAAGTACCTCAACGGTCATGGAGATGTAATTGCGGGATGTCTGATCGGCTCAGAGGATGATATCGCTGCCATACGTCATTTCAGGGGTAATTTTGGCTCGAATATCAGCCCGTTCGACTCCTTCCTTTTCCTCAGGGGTCTTAAAACCCTGTCGATGAGGATGGAAGTACACAATAAAAACGGACTGGCGGTCGCGAAGTATCTTGAGAGCCACCCGGATGTTGAAACTGTGTCGTACCCGGGACTGCCAAGCCACCCGAACCATGAAGTCGCGAAGAAGCAGATGAGCGGATTCGGGGGCATGATCGCGTTCGAGCTGAAGGGTGGGTTCGAAACCGCGAAAGAGGTACAAAAGCATACAGAGATCATAATACTTGCTGTCAGCCTGGGCACTATCGACAGCCTGATCCAGCATCCTGCAAGCATGACGCACTCAAAGGTTTCAAAAGAGCTGCGGGATCAGCAGGGGCTTACCGACAGCCTGGTTCGAATCTCAGTAGGCTGCGAGGACGCCGAAGATCTGATCGCAGATCTCGACCAGGCTATCGCGAAAAGCAAAGCCGCTGTCGGCGTCTGAGTAAATACGCCAAAACGACAATTCAGGGATTGTCCTATAACTGATCAGACAGCCCCTGGTTTCCTCCGGTTGAAAAATATGAAGGGGTTACTGCATGCCTGGTGTGGTCTGTGCGGCTTCGCGCAGGTTTTCAAGGTTAGCGTAGGCGTCGAGGAAATAGTTCCTGAAATCCTCGACAGGTTCCTGGATCATCCATTCGCCAACCTCTGTGAGTGCTGCATCAAGAGCGTCATTCCATCCGTCCTCGATGTCTCCGGATAGTGGAGCCTGCATTCTGCGAAGTCCCTCGGCTGCGTTCTCACGCGCTTCATCGTCCTCGTTACGCACGTTCGCCACGAGCGCGTTCAGAGCTTCGACAGTCGAGAAGTTACCAAGGTTGTAAAGGGCCTGCGAGGGATGCGTATTTATCGCATCGATAAGTACCGGTACTGCGCGTGAATCGCCGGACATTCCCATGAGGACCACGGCACCGGTGAGAACACGGTCATGAAGATGTGCGTCCACAGGATCGTTGTAATAGATATCAATTGACGCGCAGACCAGTTCCCCAGGGGTCCACATGTCCATGAACGGTACGTTGTCCTCAGCTGTCAGGTAAAGACGGATCTCCGCGACAACCTCCGGTGCAAGGTTGCAGTCCGGTGGAACTGTCGCGCCAGCCGGCGTGATAAAAAGTAAAAGAAGTCCAACGGAAATTAACTGGTAAAGCATGATACGCATCGTGGTTCTCCTCAGAAAATCAGTGTCCTATTTATGTCCGTCGTTGTGATCTAGAAATTATTCTCGTAATTCGCATGGAAGTAGATCCAGTTCTCAGCCTGGCTCTCGATCGGCTTTTCAGCGTTCTGCCAGTTGTAGTCGCTCAGCCAGTAGTCCTCAGGATCGTTCCAGCCCGAGATCGAGAAGTACATCAGATTACCGTAGTCCTTGTCGTCCTCGTCACAGAACGATCCGTTACCGTATGAGTATGGACAGTAGTACTGGTTGATCTGGCTACAGGATGAGAAGCCTAAATCCAGGAGGTATACGTCGTGAAGTATCCCGGTAGCATGACCAAGCTCGTGTGCCAGTACGCGGTTTAGTGCATAGTCCGACATCGCGATATAAGTGGATGTATGGGTCTGGTAGTAGTAACGACAGTCCATCCTGCAGTACGCAGCCGCGTTCGAGTTGTCCGGGAAGGAGTTTACGTAGTAGACGTTGATCGGACCGGATGTGTCCTTGTACCAGCTGTGGCACTGGTACATCTCATTCGATGTGCATGCCAGCCAGGAAGTTCTATTGATGTATGTTATATCTGACAGCGTGAAGCTGCCACCCCACTGGCTGTAAAATTCATCGGCCCATGCAACATCATTGTTTACTCTTGCCACAGTTGTGGCCGCTCCACTGCCGTCGTCCTTTGTGATGATAAACGCATGGATCAGAAAATCGTAGTCGCCGATGTTTTCCTGTTCGAGATCTGTGGTCAGGGTGTAAGGCTGGTCACCGACACCCATGTTGTTGTGCGCTGCGACCTTGATGTAATACTCGCCGGTACCCAACTGGGTTATCTCGAGCATTTCATCCGATGTTCCAATATTTGAGGCGTATTCAATGGGTTCGGTTTCAGGATCCTCGTAGAGATAGATATCGTTATCGGCCAGGCCGCCACTGGTGACCGTGATGGTGCCTGTTACCGCCTTGCTTTCATCGACATCGAAAATGAACCAGTCGTTGTCTCCCGGGAAACATACCGTACCGCTAACTTCATCCTGGAATCCAACCGGGTCAGCAATCAGGTAGGAATCATTGCCGTCTCCGCCAGTGCAGTCATAGTCCTGCGAAACAAGGTCGATATCAAGCGTGTACGGCCTGTCTCCCTCGGGTGAGGAACCGTAAGCCACGATCTCGATATAGTGCGTACCGGGACCCATGCCTGGCACGGGCACCAGTTCGTCCTGATTACCGCTGTTACTGCTCCACAGGGTCACCGGACCGGGCAGCTGGTCGTAAATTCGAATGTTGATATCGCCAGTGCTGTCGTTATGCAGGTAAACGGTGCCGCCGGCCACTTTCTCATCAGGCACGGTGAACTGTAACCAGTCGCGAAGGTCACCGCCCGCGCAGACAGTCTCGCTTTTTGAATCCTGTAATCCGATGGTTGAGGCATCAGTGTATTCGTTGTCTGAGTCCGTTGTGCACTGATCACCAGCCTGTGCAATATCCAGCATCAGCTTATAAGGCTGAACCTCGGTACCGGCCGTCTCGCCGGTCAGGACCGCGATGTAATAAAATCCACTTTCTATATTT
>JAUWTM010000176.1 GCA_030614715.1 Planctomycetota bacterium | reverse complement strand
CTTGTGGCTGAATTCAACCTTTAAATAAGGTGTGTCAGCAGGTTTCCACATGGGCATTCAAATTTGACTAACATTTAACCACTTGATATAATTTGTCATTGAGTTAGATATCGCTTTTTTACGATAATTCGTTTCAGGGGCAGTGATTAAAGGGCAGGCAGAGGTGTGGGCCACGAACACTGAGGGCTTAAATAACGAGGAGGACCTCGAGGAGGGCTCCCCGGACGCTTTACACTGCCTTGAATGCGGAGCTACCCTGCCGTCGGATGCGACCAGTTGCACATCCTGCGGCAACGAAAAGCTGATCCTTCCGTCACACTGGCCCCCACCCTCACAAACTGGTACCGAAGGAACAAAAGGTGTCTTCTCAGTACTTGGGAAGGACGTCAGAATGCTGGTCGGTATGACGGTCGTTCTTATAATGGCTCTGTGGATACTTGGAGCCGCCCGTGCCCGGACAGAAGCCCTGATTAACGGTGAAACGGGGGATAGTGTCGAGGTTGTAATTGCCAACACTGATCGAGACTCAACACCGACCGAGATAACTGTGATCGAATTACCATCGGAGCCTGCTGAAAACCCAGTTGACATTACTGAACTCAGGATCGCAGCGGCAGCGGCGGGGGAATCAGGCGCCAGATATGAAATTGTCGCCGCTCTTGAGGCTGTGTGCGAGCACCCTGACGCTGGTTTCAATGACTTCATGGCGCTGGTCAACTCACAACAGGGCATTGAAGACTTCGACTCGGCCAAGGCAACCCTTAACCGCATCTGCGTGCGATTTCCCGACCGCCCTGAGGGCTACCTGATGCTTGGAAGCCTTCACGAACAGCAGGGTAACATCAACGCAGCGAGATTCCAGTACGAGGTCGGTGTCACGTACATTCCAGATAACCAACAGCTTCGGGACGCGCTGGACCGAGTGAACCGGGAATTGGGAATCAGGGATGACGAGGTATTGACATCGCCTGTTCCAGAGTGGATAATGCCGGACTTCGTCGAGGAATCCGCTGAGCCTGTTGTAAGCCTCGAGGATATATTCGGTGAGGCTGCGTCTGTTGAGCCGGTTGATGTTGAAGAGATTCTCAGCATCCCTGCCGACCCGGAGCCAGTGCAGGAACTCATCCAGTCACAGGACAACGAGGATGAGAGTTCCAGCAATAATGAGACCAGTGTTATTACGCTGATAGGATCGGGAAGCGGATCAGGTGAATCAGCATCTGATGAGACGGACATATCGGACGCTGATGCATCTGAGGGAACAGAAACAACTGCAATTGTCGAGATATATGATCTGAGGGTCGATTCGACGACTGACCAGGTAATTATAGAGTTATTCACATCGAATCCGGCTGCAATCAGTACGAGCAGGGGAACCGAGCCTTCAAGGCTGTTTGTACGTATCCCGGATGCACGGTTATCTGAAGGAGCTGGAATCGCAAGGAGTATAAGTCTTAACACGGATCTTGTGGAACGCATTAATGTAGTAGAAAATACGGATTCTAACCTGTGGGTGAGCCTGGTCGTATACTTCGATCAGAATACGCGTCAATCAGTTGCCGCTGACGCGAGGTCCATCAGGGTTACCATCACGAGATCTAATCCAGAGGAAGGGTGAGTGAACGGACGATAATGGCAAGTGCAACCGTAAAGGTCAAACAGGGAACCCGGAACGCATCGAAGAAATTCCGTCTGGTAACTTCATCCAGACCCTCAACAAGGGATTACTTTGTATTCCAGGACTCGCGGCGGACTCCGTCGCTGAGCTTGACTCTCGGCAGGAAGGGCTACTTCCACGAATTCACGAAACGCTGCATCGACATTTTCTATGCGGTTATCTTCCTGATCGTCGGCATCCCATGGCTGATCGTTTGCGGACTTCTCATGCAGCGTGAAGCTCCGGGTCCGTATTTTTACGTCCAGCAGAGAGTCGGCAGGAACGGAAAGATACTGACTGTTTACAAGCTCAGGAGCATGCCGGTAGACGCGGAAGAAAACGGTCCGCAGCTTACTCCCCTGAACGGAGACAAGAGATGCGGTCCGGTAGGCGCGTTCATTCGAAAGGCCAAGATCGACGAGCTCCCGCAGTTCTGGAACGTCCTCAAGGGAGAATTCAGCGTGGTGGGCCCGCGACCAGAACGCCCGTATTTTGTCGAGAAATTCAGCGAGGACTACCCGAACTTCAACAGGCGCCACGAGGTCAAGCCGGGACTCACGGGCCTGGCACAACTGAATGAAAAAGATTCTCTGAATATGAATCACAAGCTGAAGTACGACATCTTCTATGTCGATCACCGGAGCTTCGGGCTCGACCAGCTTGTTCTATGGCAGACGTCGTGGTACTGCTTCCGCCTGTTGTTCAAAGGATTCCACGAGGTTTCAAACGGCGACATCTGCAACGTTGATGAAGTTGCTTAACCACCAACCACCGGTATTATTCTCAGTAAAACTCCCGAATGACCCAGATGGAAATATACCCAGGGACCAATCATTCCCTGCGTTTTGCTATAATCCCTGACTGTCTCGGGATATTAACCTGTACGGCAGTTGCCGGTAAACAGGTTCCTGGAGCAGATAATGGAACAGTCTCTGGAAAAACAATTGGACCTCATCCGTCGGAACACAGTAGAGTTGATCCCGGAAGTGGAATTGATCGAGAAAATCAAACGATCGATAGAAACTGGCGTACCACTGAAGGTTAAAATCGGACTCGACCCCAACCGTCCGGACATCCACCTCGGACATACGGTAGCCCTCCAGAAACTCCGTGATTTTCAGGATCTCGGACACAAGGCGATATTGATCGTGGGCGATTTCACCGGGTTCATAGGCGATCCATCCGGACAGGACTCGGAACGTGCAGCAATCGACTGGGACACCGTTCGTGCGAACGCACAAACCTATTTCGATCAGGCCTCGAAGGTTATCGATTACGATAAAGCTGAAGTCCGTTACAACTCCGAGTGGCTTCTGCCGCTCAATTTCAAGGATGTGCTGAGGCTGACGAGGTCGTTCACAGTCCACCGGATGCTGGAGCGCGATGATTTCGAAACCCGGTACCGTGAGGGAACACCCATTTCGATAATGGAATTCCTCTATCCGCTTGCACAGGCGTACGATTCGGTAGCTATAGAAGCCGATATCGAGCTTGGTGGTACAGACCAGCGTTTCAACCTGATGGTTGGTCGAACTATTCAGGAGCGTTACGGTCAGGAGCCGCAATGCCTTGTAATCATGCCGCTTCTGGAGGGTACCGACGGTGTCAGGAAGATGTCGAAGAGCCTTGACAATTACATCGGCATTACCGACGAACCTCACGACATGTACGGCAAGTGCATGCGCACACCGGACGAGTTAATCGGTAAATGGCGTGAGCTGGTGACCCTCATGCCTCATGTTGAACGTGAGGCGCTCGATGCAGGCATCAGGGACGGTTCCATCCATCCAATGGATGCCAAGAAGGCTATGGCTTTCGAGATAGTTAAACGATTCTATTCAGATGATGACGCTGTCGCAGCCCAGGAGCATTTTACCAGGGTGTTCAGCCAGCGGGACCTCCCTCCGGAGGACATGATTCCAGAGTTTGAGGTCACTGGAGAGCTGGTAACCGATGGCGGAATTCGCGTCATAGACATAATGTCCATGACTGAATTGGCGAAGTCGAAGGGTGAAGCGAGAAGGCTGATAGAGGGCGGAGGAGTGTACTGGAAGCCCGGAGATGGAGAGGAAAGCAGGATTACGGACGTTCTTTGCACTCTGCAGCAGCCGGTCGATGGAATTTTAAGGGCCGGGAAGCGCAGGGTTGTTAAACTTATCGATAAAACCGACGTCTGAATAGAGGAACGTCAGGGAAAAACGGGAAACAAAGGGACAATCGGCAGGTAATATCCTACTGCGACCTGGAATATGGTACTATATAAGTGGTAAGTCACGATTATGCAGCCCAGCGATGTGGCTGTTTAACCATATGGGTGAAATGCGTTACTTTTATGACAATAAATACAATTTTCACATATAAGAAAGGGTTAATTTTCGTGAAATCTACCCCAAGTTGAATTATAATAAGGAGTTCGTGATTTTCTATGGCACGATTCCTTATTAAGGAAATATGCCCACCAT
The DNA here is from genome assembly GCA_030614715.1 of Planctomycetota bacterium. Taxonomy (GTDB): domain Bacteria; phylum JAJVIF01; class JAJVIF01; order JAPKYR01; family JAPKYR01; genus JAUWTM01. The sequence continues at coordinate 4,186 of JAUWTM010000176.1, read as the reverse complement.
CCAAGGAGGATGATGTAATGCGCTTTCTCAGTTTTATTCTGGATTGTACCCTTTTATTCGGCGCCATGGCGTGCGCCGGAAGTAATCCAATCGTTAACCAGGACCTTACACCAGAACGCCAGGTTGAAACCGGAACACGAAATCTGTGGGGAGTTTACGATGTAACAGTTGACACTGCGACGTTGGAAGCAACTGTCGTACCGATCCGATCCGCAGAATTCCGGCTGAACGTGAACACGTTCATGAACGCAAACCCGAGTCTGTTGGGCCTTTCAAACCTCGATGGATCACTACTGCCCACGCAGGGCATACTCGAACTCGATGTAACGCTGACACATCCGATACCCAATAAAAATAACCTTGCTGGATTCGACGTCCACGCAATCTTCCTTTCAGATTGGGACGGATTTCTTGCCAGTGATACCAGCCTGAGATTCCCGACAGCCGGATCGAGCTCTTACCTCCTGAATGCCGACGGCTGGAGCCGCTGGTATAACAAGGAAGAATTCACCACACCGTCGATCTGGGGCTACGTACCGGGTCTGCTCGGAAATAACACCGAACCAACGGCCACATTGAACGGCTACAAATTTTTCGCAGACGGCCTTTCGTCCACAGGCAGTGTGTCGACCTTCATCAACAATAACGCTGATGACCGGGGTTACTTCGGTGCAGGGGCTTCCAACACGCGGCATTTCGAACTGCAATTCCCGATGTCTCCAGGTCCCCAGCTGAAGTTCCAGTACGCGGTAGTATCGAGCTGGGCGAATCCCGGCATACAGGATCCTGCACCCGCTGACTTCCCGCCGGCAGCGAACATCCAGGAAGCTTCTTACCTGAAGCTAAATCTCAGCCAGAGCTCACTGTTCTACTCCGGTGGAAACGGTGGCGGCGATATCTCAATCGATCTGGATATCTACGACTGGCAGGGCGGTACGGACGTTGAAGGCGAAATCGCACGTATCATCGTAGACAGCAATGTTCTGAATGATCCGTTCATTGACAACAGCCCGTCGCTCATACAAAACACAGGAAAAGTATACGGCACCTATCTTGTAGATGTTCCTGCTGATAACGTAACATCGCAGGATGATGTGTTGGTGTGGGTCCTCGTTGAAAGCGCAGACCCGACCGATTACAACAACGGTGTTGGCGCTGCCTACCCGTCCGGTGCTCCATTGACCGCTGCAACAAACGGTTACGCATCGGTCGATGATGTTGTACCGGTCGATCCACCTGTGATCCAGACTGGAATCATCATCTTCTCCGGCACATCCGAATGCCCCGATCGCTCATCCGACACTGCGGGTGTCCTGCAGGTCGTTGCTACAAGCTCAGAGACACTCACTTATACATGGAGAGTGTCTGAATTCAAGAACAGTAACACGCCGGTCCCCGGCTACGATGGAGTTCCCGGTGATGGCAATGGCAAGCTGAGCATTAATTTCACCGATCCCGTGTGGGATACGATCAGCGAGACACTGCTCATTACGTGCGATGTCTCGGATGGCGTTAACAATCCGGTATTCGCAACACCGCTCTTCATGTACCTGGACTGCCTGGTCTTCCATGCCAACCTGGATGACTATGATTTTCCTGATAACCTCGGCTGGTGGGCATTCGATGCAGCCGGTACAACAATCTGGACGCTTGCAGGCGCGACTGACAACGGTACAAGCCTGACAGGTACCGGCGCATTGTGGCAGACCGGCAGTGGTGGGATCACCAGTTCATCCCAGGGCGTGCTCAGGAGTCCTGGTATAGCGATACCTCCGCAGTTCAACAGCGCCAGGGTCGAGATCGATCACTCCTACAGCATGACAGGCGGCTCAATCGGCGGCAACCTTGAATTGGGCGGGATTCTTGGCGAACCTACAGTTGGTGGTGAACCCAACATTATCACGTCCGGTCAGGGCTACGACACTACGATCAGTGCCGGTGGTAACCCTCTCAACCCGCATCCTGCATGGTCGGCTGTGCACTCACCATCGAGCCTGTATACCAGTACGGTAACACCTTCGAATCCGATGATCGCCGGAGGCTTTGTAATCGGGCTTCAGTGTGCCAGTTCAGCAACTATGGCTGATGGCGGATGGCTGATCGACGACGTCAGAGTATACGCAATTCCGTAATTACGGTTAAATCTGAAATAAACAACAAGCGACCCGTACGGGTCGCTTTTTTTATTTTTTTAGAAGGGAGATTATGAGGTTCGCGACGCGCATCGCACCCCGCCCGTCGATCAGTTCCTTGCCCTTCTCAGCAATCGACTTCCTCAGAAGTTCGTACTCCAGAAAACTGTCCAGGACTTCGGTGATCGATTTTACTGTCATATCCTTAGGTCGCATGCAGGCTACTTGATCAGAAAGGATGCTCAGTACTTCCGCTTCGAAGTCTCCCTGCGGGACTCCGAGGACGGGACGGCCAAGAGCCAGGGCTTCGTAGAGGGTAGTTCCACCATTAGTGATTACCGCGTCAGCCGTCGCAAGCATTTCCAGGAAAGCATCCCTGCCAAGCTTGCCACCGTCTATGTACTCGACACTCGATGGGAACCGTGGTATCAGGTCAAGCTTGTCGTACTCGCTTGCAGGCCCGAGAACGACCTTCCAGTGCATTCCTTCCCTGCCGCAGTTATGAATCGCTGTCAGGACCTTTTCAGTGAGCCTTCGGGGGTCGCCGCCACCAAGTGTAACGAGCACAGTGTTTACAATGGCCGCCGGTCCCGGTGCCGTTTCACGTAGTTTGACAATGTCCGGAGATAACAGGACATAATCAGCACCGGTGAAATGTGTTACATTGAGCGTTCCACCACTGGCCATCTCAACAGGTTTCACAGTCGGTGCAATGACCCTGGTCCCCGATAACTGGTGATAGTTACGTTCCTGAAGGCTCACATGAGCGGCATGGGGGTGAATTGCACTAAGATATTCGTCAACAATACCAGTGAGGTTGATATCTGTGACGACAACACGCGGTTGACGTTCATGAACGATGTCCCTGAAATGGCTGATGATATCCCCTTCCCATGGAAGCCACGTGATATCCTGTTCAAATTCAGAACCGTGAACCGCATTCCTTGCGCCCTCATCATCCCGGATGGCAAAACTGATGGGGTATTCTGCAACATCCCCGCCAAGCTCAATTTTCAGAGCTGATGCGAGCATGAGCGACCGCACTATGTGCCCGAGACCAAGATCCTTCGAGCCATCGGCTCGGAATATAACGCCACTGTTACCTGTCATTGATTCCCTCCCCGCCAAGAGCCTTATTTACGCGCTCCAACCTGTGCGTTTCCTCGTCTGTCTCAGGTTTATACCTGATACGACCGGTCCCGTCAGCGAATCCGATCACAAGGGACGGCTGATCGACAGAGTCAACCACGATCGTCCCGGGAGCGCCGATCACACCACCTGCCACGACCGGAACACCATCGATTTCACCACTGCCCATAACCCTTGAAACCAGGTCGTACGACTGGATCAGGCTGAAGAGCATTCCCGCCATTGCCGCACGATTGTCGACACGTATCAGGGTCATCCCCTTTTCACGAGCAAGGTCCGCTGCCGCAGTCGACAGTGTGCCAATGCCCGCATCGACAACCACTGCATCCGACCTACATGCATCAAGCTGGTCCCTACCGAGTACCTGACGGTAAATCGCCGCTCCTATAATTATGTCAACGTCACTGTAAGTACTCAAAATATCATCCTGCCCGGATTCGGGTGAAGCGCCGTCGATCGAATGAACGTTGACAGAACCGCAGTAACCTGTGAGATCAATTGACAGACGTGCATAAAGGGTGTCCTGTACATCTTCAAGCCCGACGACGATTACCTGCTTCGACGCCAGGTTCGGAATTTTTGTCAGGAGTGTGTACCTGACGCTTTCCACCCAGACGCTGAAATCACTGTACGGCAGTAGTATCGAGTTACCCGGTACATTCTCTCCATCGCCGGTAAATTCCGACATATCAAAGCACAGCGCGGTGTCGTAAACTATGTAGTCGACCCGTCCATCGAGCGCCTTCACGAATGCCCGGAATGCGTCCAGCGTTCCAATTTCAGCGTTCCCGTAGACAAGCCCGTCGCATTCCCTCGTGATATGAAGCACGTAATCCTGGTCATTGCTGACAGGAAATGCTGTCAGGGTAAACGCGCTTACACAACCGCGCCTGAACGCGTGCTGT
>JAUWTM010000103.1 GCA_030614715.1 Planctomycetota bacterium | reverse complement strand
AGGTCGAATTTCTCCGGAAGGTGAGCGACCGATGGGTAACACCTGACGCTGTCGACCATATCGTCGTTCGGTTTGACTATCGCAAGTGTCTCGGGAGTGTAATCGCCCAGAAGGAGATTCCTCAGGATCACCCGTCCGATATTCAAACTCTTCCCCGACACCCCTATGACACAGATCCTTTCCGGATTCAGCAGTTTCCCGATCTTAGCCGATGGCGGCGAGGGTCTGGGTGATGTGACATCTTTGAATCTAAGCAGCCCGTCGACGGCGGCAAGTTTACCGTCGTGACATACGAACGGATTTATCTCGCATTCCGTGAAATGGAAGGGCGCGTCGGGGTTGAGTGGTGAGTACCGCCAGATCAGCACGTGGAATCGTTCAAGCAATTCTGCGATAACCTCATCATTAACCAGCCTTTTGTGCCCGCGCGCACGTCCGGTGAGCGTGTCATATGCAAGCGTGCCCTGAAACACCCTGAATATTTCCGATTCGTCGGACACCCCGGGACTAATTGTGACACTTGCGCGTTCCGGTTGAATCTCCCTTGCAAACAATTCAGTGTCCAGACCGCCAAGTCCTGCGTTGATGATCGGCCCGAACTCACGAGTGTCGCGCATCCCGACAAACAGCTCGTTTCCGAATCCGGATGGCGCCTTGACGAAGGGCGTGACCATCACTCCGACCGTTTCAGCTGCAAATTGAGATTCCAGATCCACACTCGACAGGTTGCCGAACTCAAACGGGACCTCGTTTCTCTTGATCAGCAGTCGTGCAAGGTTGCCGGGGACTCCTGCCAGTAACTGCCTTGTGACGTCGGGGATCTCACTTCTGTCAACAAATCGGATCCCGCCGACATCTGACTTGTGAACGATCCTCGGATGCACTATTTTAAGGACGAATCGGTCTCCCGGGAGGTCCTTGACAGCATCGAATGGTCCGTCTGGTGACGTTATTAATGCATATTTTCGGACGATTCCGATGCCGATTGCCTGGAGGAGATCGTAAACCTCAAATTCATGCAGATAATAGCGGCCATCGTCGACAGCGGTCCTGAGAATCTGATCGGCTTGTTGAAAGTTTGTTTTCACGGTCAAATTAATACGACCAGCCATGTCAACGGTTGATAACTAGAATATTCAGGCCTGTTGATCCGTCATTGTCGGCAAACCATATGGACAGATTCCACTGATCTTTCCTGAATGCAAGGGATTCTGAGAATTCAATATGTGCACTGGGATCGTTGGCTCTTACATCAATTTCCCAGCCCTCAATGTTCTCGTAAAATGTTACAGCATCGGAAACTGCAACCGGACCTTCGCAGAGTGCCAGCATTCCCCCGTTGTCAGCGTTGAAAGTCAGCACCGTGAACCCCGGCATCAATGGTACATCGTCACGCCAGCCTTCAGGCAGACCAGCTTCTGCGGTTTCACCGGGCTCCAGGTCAGGACCTGTTGCCTGTGTATCAGTAATGCCCGATTCATCAGGCGTATCGGTTTCACCCACCTCCGCAGGAACATCAGCAGGTTCGATGCTTTGGGGAGGTTCCCCGGCCGGGACTGGATTGCCGCTCACGCATGCGAAACTTGCCAAGGTTGAGATAATCAGAACCATAAAAAGGATGTTAGTCGGTCTCATGTTATACCTCCGGACGATACGTCTCTCTGGATGTAAGATTCTACCAGAAACACCCAATCAGCCCAACATCAGATATTTCAGTACAAATCCTACAGAAAAGGTTGAGTGACGGGAATCCGTGTATAATGATTGAGGCTTATTAAGACCCGTGAGGTGGATCATTGACTGCAACTTCAATACAAATTATCAGGGGTGGAAAAGCATTTCTGACGTTCCTGCTGATGCTGATTATCTGCATTTCATGTGGACGGGGTTCGGGTGAAAGCACCCCGTTCAGCCCGGACGTTGTCCGTCAGACTGCAAACGGATCGGGTTTTATCGGCGGTGTTTCGACCGTGTGCTCCGAGGATGTAGTCGTTTACGAGGACGACTGGCTATACGTGGCAAGCGGTCCGGCCGGAATTGAAATTTTCGATGTCTCCGATAAATCGAACCCATTCCTGGTAAACACAATCAGTTCATCGTACGCGCACCGTGTTTACATTTATGAGGATCACCTGTTCCTCTGTGACGGTCCGGGTGGGGTCAGGGTTTACTCTCTTGCGAATCCGTCAAGCCCGACATTGACCTTCTCGGAGGACACCGAATGGGCATCGTCTGCAGCATTTCATAACAACATGCTGTTCCTCGGTGATTATTTCGCCGGTTACAGGATGTACGATATCACTGATCCCGGGCATCCGTCGTGGATTAAAAATATCGAGGTCTCACGGGTTCGCGATCTCACTTTCTACGAGGAAACTCTTGTGGTAAGCGACGCTGCGTTCGGACTGGCTACGTATTTCTTCTTTTCCGATACCGATCCTGCGTGCACGTACTGCGACGGTACCGAGGCTGCCAACTGGGAGGATATCGTCGCTCACGATGGATTCGCAATCGTGGCTAGGAACGACGAGGCGACAAGATTGCAGGTTATCTACATCGATGACCTGCTCAGGATAGGCCTTGCAGTTGAACGATATCCCGCGAGGTTCATCGACGGCCTCACAAAGCACGAGGACGTGCTTATCGCTGCGTGCGGTGAGGATGGAGTACTGCTTTTCGACATGACAAACCTGCCGTTCATCGAGCAGTTCGAGCGTATCGACACCGATGGCTACTCAAGACGGGCGAAGGTATTCGGTAATTATCTCTACACCGCTGACATGGACAGCGTCTTCATTTACGATGCAGCACTCCTGGGAGGTGGTTCGTGATGAACCCCACCCGAATCTATAAAGCAGCGATTCAGATTCTGGCACTGTTTGCACTGACCGTATTAATCCCCGCGTGCGGTGGTGGTGGAAGTGGTTCCACAGGTCCGCCTGACCCCAAGGGCGCAGGCTATAAAGGCTTGCAGGTTCTTTACGGTGACCCGCACATGCATACTAACTACTCGGATGGCGACGAATCACCGGATTTCGCGCTCCGCTATGCAAGGGACGTGGCAAATCTCGACTGGGCTGCCCTGACCGATCACTCTGAGCACTTCCAGGACGCCGCGCGCGCAGGCTTGAATTATTACCGCACGTTACCAGCTAAATACGATGAGCCCGGACGGTTCTGTGTTCTGTTCGGATACGAGTGGACCAACCTGTACTACGGTCACAGGAATGTTTACTCACTCGATAACATGGTTCCCCTGTTCCCAAGCAACATGGATGAGTACTTCGATATCGATGACTGGTGGGCTGCACTTGAGCCGTACGACGTGATCACGGTTCCACATCACCCGATGATAGATTCACCCTACATCTGGTGGGAATATACCAACCCGGGAGTCGAGGTCGCAGTGGAATTTTACTCCAAGTGGGGACTGTCATTGAGGGACGGTAACCCGCGACCCATAGATAACAGGCGTCCCGAGAACGGTGTGTTCAGGGCACTTGGCGGTGGTGAATTACGGTTGGGATTGATCGCAGGATCGGACTCCCACATGTCACGCCCGGGACTGTACCTCGAGGAGAGCCGACAGGGACATGCTCTCCAGTACGAACAGCCGGGTATCACGGGTGTCTGGGCTGTCGATTTCACCCGCGAGGCGATCTTCGACGGTATCAGGAACCGTCGCACCTACGGTGTGACCGGCACACTTGTCGACCTGAAATTTACGGTGAATGGTTTCATCATGGGAAGTGAAACCACGGCCATGAATCCGCCGACAATCTGGGTGGAAGCGTCATCCGATGAGGTCATTACCGAGGTGGCCATTGTCACCGTATCGACAATCGGCGTTAAGGCTCTCGAAATCTACACTCCGAACTCACGGAACTTCGAAGCAACCTATATCGATAATTCATACACCAGCGATGTCGCCTACACCGTGCGCATAACGCTGGCCAACACCGACATGGCGGTCGCCACCCCTGTATGGGTCGACTACGAGCCACCCCGCCCGGTGGTTTAGGTTATATGGTACTGGTCGCCTATAGGGGCTCGGCGACGCTTAAAGGGGACTGGCGACGAAATTTGCCGCTCCTACAGCCTTGAAATTAATCCAAAGTTAACTCGCGGCAAATTTCGGTGCCTGTCCCCGCTGCATGGTTCTAATATCGGTACCTGTCCCCACTGTCATTAATTAATATTCCGCTGTAATAACCTTAAAATTAATCCAATATTAACTTGCGGCAAATTTCGGTGCCTGTCCCCGTTTCATTTTCTTAATATTGTACAGCGGGGACAGACACCCTGATTTGGCGCCGATTACACAAGCTGTCAGTCAACTCCATCGTTTCGCCAAATCAGCTTGTCAGTCGCCTCGTAATGCATTTGATTTTTCCCGTAGCACAGCACGGCAGTGCGTCAATTACAGAGGTCAAGTGTCCCCGCCGGAAGTCGGTTCTTATTCTCACCCTTACATGATATCCTTTACACGTAATGTCACGACCCAAACTCGGACAGCACTGGCTTGTGGATAAAAGGGTCTGCAAGCGGATAGCGACCGCTGTCGCGCTCAAGCACGATGAAACGTGCATTGAGATCGGTGGCGGAAGGGGTGCGCTGACCCGCTGGCTGATCGGCAGGCCCGCACGGTTGATAGTGTATGAACTCGACCCGAAATGGGCCGCGCACCTGTGCGAGTACGGTCCCGCGTGGCTGTCAAAAATCGAGGAGCACTGCCAGACTGACTGGGGGGAGCTTCGCGAGGAGGACGCCCTGAGAATTACGTGGACACGGGAAGCCCTCGAGATCGGTCCTGACGAGAAAATCGTGATTACAGGCAACATCCCGTTTTACATAACGTCGCCGTTCTTCCTGAATATCGCGTACAGCATGCTCGATATCGATCGCGGGGTGTTCCTGATCCAGAAGGAAGTCGCTGAACGAATCTCGGCTGAACCGGGAAACACCAATTACTCACGTCTGTCGGTATCTCTCGGGGCATTTTTTGAGATCGAGACACTTTTCAGCGTTCCGAAGGAAGCGTTCAGCCCGAAACCGAAGGTTACCAGCGCGGTTGTGCGTTTTACACGACGTCCGAAGCCGCTGGTTAGTCCCGAACTGGTCGAGAAATTCGAGCTTCTGGTGAAGGACGCCTTTCACATGCGCCGTAAGACGATCCTGAATAACCTTGCCGCTGCGTTCAAGAACCTGGCTAAGAAGGACATCGAAAATATCCTCTCCTGCATGGGCGTCAAGCCGAACTCGCGTGCGCAGGAACTGAAAGTGCAGGATTTCGTGACACTTACCCGTATGCTTAACGGGGAAAAGTGAACTTGCCTCTCCCGATCGCAACCTCCTGATATTCTGCACGTCAATTAATTGACCTTAGTTCAGCGAAATGCCCGCAGGTCGAGTGCGTGTGATTGGAGGGGTTTCCATGTCCAACTTGTTCTATTTAATTGCTGTCTCCGGCGGGATAATCGCGTATAAATCGTGGATCGGTTTACGTACCGAATCCTACAACCAGCGAAACAGGAACATGAACCTGTACAGCTTTTTCGTTGGGCTGGTAATTATGGCCGTCTTCGGTTTCATCACTTTTTACATCGATTTCTGGTTGCACGGTATTATCGATTAACACCTGAGTTCCTGACCCGGTTTTAATATTTACAGGGAGTCGATATGGGTTATTACAGACTGAGAGATCCGGGATTAATCCTCCTGTTGCTTGCGATTGCCGGTGCGGTTGTGGCCTACAGATCGTGGGTCGCGCTCAGGGTCGCGTCATACGACAAGAAAAGCTATACCATGAATCGCTACAGCTTTGGCTGCGGAGTGCTGGCGACCATATTTTTCACCATGCTGTTCGTGCTCTGGGAGATGTGGCTGCGTGCGGCTTCGAATTGATCTACTTAAGTTCATCCCACTCAGGTTTGATAATCGAATAATGGTAACAATGAAGAGGTTTCACACCTTCCCGACGCCACTCCTCCATCGCTTTCCCCTCGCACTTCATCCCGAGTTTCTCCAGAACCCGGACGCTGGCATCGTTGCCGATAATAATGCTCGCTTCGATCCTGCGCAGGCCCAGGTCCTCGAACCCGTAACGTATTATCTCCCGTGCAGCTTCGGTCGCGATGCCGGTGTTCCAGTGCTTTCTCGCCACCCAGTACGCGATGTGCGCCTTCTTATGGTAAGTATCCATCCTGTACCAGATCGAACCCACGAGCTCACCAGTATCTTTCAGGATGATCACAAAATTCAGGTGATCCCATCTCGTTCGGGTGATCTGCTGGCGACGGAACCACTCACGGGCATCGTTTTCAGTGAACGGGTGTGGAATATGCGCACTGAACTCATGGATTTCGGGATCGTTGATCGGCTCGACAATTTCCCCCACATCGTCAAGTCGCGGTTCCCTGATTAACAGCCGCCCGGTCTCAAGCACAATCAGCTCATAATTGGGATCGAATTCATCATACCGGGATTTAATGATCGCGTAGTGCTCCATGTCAACAGGTTCACCGTTCTTGATGAACTCACCCAGGTGCATGCCCTCGTACTTCATCCCGATTTTTTCCATCACCCTCGCGCTTGCGTAATTCGTGGATATCGTGGACGCCCATATCCGGTTCAGTATGAGTTCTTCGAACCCGTATTGAACGATCCGGTACGCGGCCTCGGTCATTATCCCCTTCCTCCAGTGACCGAGACGTGTGCTGTAGCCCAACTCAGCGGTTTTATTTTCCCTGTCGATATCATTCAGTCCCACACCGCCGACCAACTCACCTGTGTCCTTTGAGTAGACGAGGAAAATCGCATATTTATCGGCATTGGCTGCGCTCGTTACGTCCGCAATCCAGTCCATCGCGTGTTTTTCGGTGTACGGGTATGGAAAACCGATCGTACTGCCTGTAATTTCCTCGTGGTTCAGCAAATCGACTATCTTAGGAGCGTCTCCGGCAACAACGCTCCTCAGTTCAAACCTGTCAGTTTCCAGAATGATCTGATCCATAATCGTGATTGCAGATTCTATCATAATCAATAGCTATAACACTTTGTCAATATGGGTTATATAACCGAATGCAAAGTAATTACTCACTTACATATACTTTTTAATATTAAGGTACAAATTTACTTGATTATTTTTGATAATATGATAAATTGATAGTCCGTTAGCTGTGTAGGCGTTCAAAGAGGTAGGCTTTCCGCAGTTGTTTTGACTCTTTCGTATTGATATTCATGAGAGACGCTGGCGATCAATTATGATGCCATTGAGTCCTTCAGTCAGGCATCAAAAATAACCTTTGATCACTTTGTAAAAGGAGGAGATGAAGTGATTAACAACACCCGTCAGGTAAAATTCCTTGTTGGTCTGATCTGCATTATTTTACTCAATGCAATCAGCCTGGCAAATCCTGCTAATGCAGATGATTGCTGTTATGATCAAACAGCACACTATGGAACTGCATTTAAAGACTGGTCGTGCACTCTCATTGGGGGTGAGTATCCCTGTGATGGATGGTGTCCTGTAATTAGATATACTTACGAATGTAATGAACCGCCGTGTAATGGGGATTACTTGGTTCTGATCGAAGAAGCTGATGGAGCTTGCAGAAGTGAGGATCCCAACTGTGATGGAGACCTGGCAATATGTAGTTTCTCAGCACAAACTATCTATATATTATGCAGCCAAATCTGCATGGAAGAATGATAAGGAGGAGAATCCAATGAAACATTTAGTTACCACTTTCATTTTATTGCTCGTTTTATTCGGCTGCCAGCAAAACACGGCAACAGTCACAGTCGAGCAAAATGATGCAGATGGTGCTGCAAGGGCCGTGAATTACGACGATTACTTCGGAGATCATAATCCTAAACTGATTGGTGCATGGGGTGGAGAAAAGACTCATGAGGATTGGTTCATACAATGCGTACAATCACAGATGAGGGTAAACCTGCTCAGGCACAGCCTTGAGTTTCACTACGCCAAAACATTGAAGTTTCCATCAGGCATGGATGAACTCGATTCGATCGGTTATTATCCCATTCGTCCGCTCGATCCTTTAAATTACCAGCCTATAGTGTATGGTTCGGAACTGGAATCAGACACAGATTTCAACAATGTAATACTTGAGACTTCTGAGACAGAATGGAAAATTACCGGTAATACGCCAAGTTATCCAGACGGCACATGGTATGAATATACTTGGGATTTTGAACATCCTGATGGGCCATGGCTCAATATAGCCATGCAGCGATCATCCGACTTCGGGAATCCGGTCGCGATGAGAGGCGCGATGCTGTCGACAGCTTTTTCCTATATTGTGTGGAATTTTGAGAAACGTCGAGCAGAGCTACCAGCGAATCAAGAGGAACTACTGGACGGTTTGTGGTATGTACATGACGAATGGGCTGAATTTTCAGAGGACATTGAGATTTCTGACACGGGAGTATTCGTTTTCGGCCTTTACCCATCAGAAATGAAATCAGCGGCCATCTGGACCGATCCATATGGTAACATATATAGAGAGGCATGGTTATGGGATCCATGGCCTGCAGGATGGAATGAGATTCCAAGTGTCGGTGAAAGAACTGGGATCCATAGCGCTCAATGCGATCCGCCCAATGATTTCGAGGGTCCGGAGGTTGTTCTCTGGCAATGTTCGTTGATTATGGAGTAGAAGCACTTATAAATTTGCTAATTCAATCCGGCTGAAAAGCCGGTTTTTTTTTGGCCGGGCATGATTTGTAGCTTTTAGGTGTGGATCAAGCTATTCATTCCCCCTGAACTATTTCACTGCAATCCAGCTCTCATCCTTGACACCCCTCAACGTTTCAAGTATTAACTGTGTCCATACTATTCGTTAAATTCTCCAAATGAACTCCAGCGTCAGGGAAACCGGTTCGACCACACGGGAAATCAAAGAGATCCCCCGCAGCCTGATGTGGTTCATTTACCTGGCAATCCTGGGTTTCGCACTGATAGTCCTCTCTCCATGTCTCGATGGTTATTTCCTCAGGGACGACTTTTTCTCGTGGGACGCTCCAACGTGGAGCAAATTCTCGGATTTTCCGGTTGTATATGAGTTCGCGACCCGCTGGGGATCACGATTCATGCACCTCGGGATCTATTTCTCCATCGGTCAGGGCCTCTGGGACCACGACCCGTTCAAGTGGCACCTGGCAAACCTCGTTATTTTTGCGATCGATACAGTACTCCTGTTCGGAATACTCCTGAGACTGCTCAGGGACCGGACCTCAGCACTGATGGGAATCGGGATATTCACGCTGTCAGGTGCGCTCTTCTACACGCAGTACTGGATCACGGGATCGGTCGAGATCCTGGCATCGATGTTCATTTTTGCGGGGATTTTGTGCCACCTCTGGGCGTTGGAAGATGGAACTACCAGGGGCCAGAGGATCGTCAGGGATTCACTCGGCCTGCTGTTCCTGGCAGGTGGTCTTGTAACCAAGGAGACGATGCTCCCGATCATCTTCATCTGGCTTGGAATCGATCTCTTCCTGAAGGGACGGATAACGAACGGCGGGATCGGTGCGATTATTGTCGGGATCGGCGGGACGGCCATCGGTGTTTTAAGGCCGATGACGCTCCAGCGGATGATTGATTCCTACGATGTCACATTCGACCCTCTGCACCTACTGGTGAATTTCGCAGCCTACTGTCTCGACCCCATCATGGCTACCGGAGCTGAGTTCCTGATACTCCATAAACTACGCATGACATCCGGGGCATCGAGTGCTATCGCTGAGATCACAAGACTGGCACTGGAACATCCGGGTTTTTCTATTGCCATTGTTCTGGTCACACTTGCAGTGTCGGTCTTCTGGTTTTTTTACACGCTCAACCCCGGGGGTAAACGGTTCTACCAGCCGGTATCCACCACTCCCCTGGTTCCACGATATTTCGGATGGGCCGCGTGGTTTCTCCTGTTAATCCCAGCGATCATCACACCCGGACATCATGTTCCCTACTACGTGATGGTTCCCATGGCGTTTCTCATGCTTGCCATCGGACCAGCCCTCGCAGGCGGATTCAGGAATCGCAAAACCCGTGCATTAGTCTCCCTGGGTTTACTCCTGTATGTCGTGTGGTTCCCGATTAACACGCGTCTCGCATTCGAGTACAGCAACCTTGCTGTCGGGTCGAACGAGATGGTCCAGTTGTTCGATACGATCGAGGACGCGCTTCCGGAAGATCATACCGGTGTGCAGGTAGTATTAAATGGTGTCGATACGGATCGTGAGGACGCAATGGCGTACTCACATGCGATCGAATGGCGCTTCCCCGGCGTACGGGCATACACTTTCCCCGGATTCCGTCAAGCCATCGAGGCTATGGAAACCCGCGACATTGATTTCTCCACGCAGATTATCGTTCTCCGCTACGATGACGGTGCATGGCAAGATGTAACTGAAGAGTTTGAGGAAGATATTGGACGTTTTGCGAATTGACAGTTAATCATGCGGACGGGGACGTCCGCCGGACAGCGGGCGAGACGCCCGCGCTACGGATTTAAAACAAATAAACAGGCAAGCTACATCTTCAATGCCATCTCACCGTACTCGACCACAAACTGCTCCTGCGCACGGCTCTCGACAGCTCTGGGACCCCTCACATCCCTGACAACCCTGATCGACTCGACAATGCTGAGTCCCTTGTCGATAGCGATGCACGCGGCGATCATTCCCGTACGCCCAAGCCCGCCTACACAGTGCAGTACGATTGTCTCTCCCTTATCGAGCGCATCCATGATCTCCCTTGAGAGGATCCTTGCTTCCTCCAGGCTGGGAACGCCCTGGTCGGGAATTGCCAGACGATCGTACATGATGCCGTGCTTCTCCGCATACTCCTCAATGTTCGGCACACCAGCCCACTCGAGTTCACGCTCGGTCAGAAGCCCGTAGAGCCTGTCGACACCCTCCTTCTTCAGGGCTTCGAGATCCTCCTCGAGATTGCGATCGTGGTCGATCCGCCCGGGACACAGTGTCATGCCGAGACAGCCGTCCCCCCCGATTCTCTCACGCGGGATCCAGTCGACCCTGAGCATCTGGTTCTTTTTACTTGCTTCCGTAATTCGCTGCGCGTACAGGCAGGACGATGCCATCGCCCAGCGCTTCTGGAGCGGGCTTGATTCAAGGAACGACTGTGCATGCATTGCGTAGCGGAGCATTCCGATATGGGCCTGCTTGGGATTTCTGTCCTCGCGACAGAACTCTGCACCGATGCCTTTCAGTGTTTTCATTGTGGCCCACGCACGGAGGAATTTCTCTGACTTCAATCCCTCCAGCTCATCGGGGATCGGGTAACGGAGGTCGTCCATTGCCGTCAATGCATGCGATATCAGCATCGCCTCCTCGAAATCCTCTTCGCCATCGATGGGTGTGAGTATGTATAGGAGGTCGTTTTCGAGTTTCAAAAGGTCTCTCAGGACATGACCTCGTGACGTGTGGAAGAAATCAATGATCCAGAGGTTATCCCTCGCGTCGACAAGAATGTTCGCCGTATTCATGTCACCGTGGACGAACGATACATAATGAAATTCCCCTGTCTTGCCTACGTTGTCAGCGACATATCCCGTGTAGAAGTCCGCGACATTCATCGCCTCGGTGCCGTCGGGTAGTATAATGGTCGGCTCCTTGGCCCTGTCGCCGTAGATTTTCTCGACCTTCATGCGTGCACGGTCAGCGTAACCGGGTGTGAATGTGTAATACTCGAGAAGCGGCAGGCGTTCATACATCGCGGCAGCGTATAGCGGTTCCAGGATTATTCCGAATACCTCGTTCAGGATCTCGTCGATCCGCTCCTGGGGAGCTCCGGATTCATAGATTGATTTGAAGGTCCTGATTTTGCCTCGACCCATCGCAGCGTACGAGTACTTGATGCCCGCGCGTTCGCTGAAATCGACAAATTTCATCACGCGGGGCGCGCTGTTACCGAGCATGGGTTCAACGCGCTCGAATGCCGCGCGTTCCGCGCCGATTGCGCTGCGCGGACCGATTTTTGCGACCGACGGAGCGTGCTCGTGACCCATCGCGTCACGGCTGTTGGCCCTGAACACAAGTGCTCCGGAGTATCCGCCGGTGAGTGGATCGAGGGTTACCGATGAACTGTCGCTGTAGAGGAAGCCCAGGATCTCTCGATCCATTTTCTGGAGGTCCATTTCCTCACCGATAAAACCAATGCGTGTCTCGAACTCCTTATCCGGAAGTTCTATTGCCCGTATGCTGCTTTCGGGAACGAGCCACTCCGCAAACTCACCTGTGCTGTCGAAGATCGATACCCCGAGTATCTTTCGAAGCTGTTCGAGTGCGTTAAAGTGCTGAGAACGTGAGTTGCTGGCTGTCAATGCGCTGCAGGTAGCTAGTTCGTCGATTCTGATCCTGGTTTTCAGATCGTAAAGAAGGAATGACACCTTGGCCTCGGTCCAGACCCCGATAACCCCCACCCTGAGAGGTTCGCAGCCCGAGCGCGCGGAGATTTTCGCAAGCAGGTCGATAAGTTGCGTGTCCTCGAAGTCGTTCAGTGCGATCGAGTTCAGGAAATGCTCGTTCGGCCTGTCGCCTTCGTCCTTGTCGAACCCGAGCACCAGTGCCGCTCCCGGCGTTCCGGAGATACAGTGATATCCGAACATGGCAAGGTGATCGGTCTGGCGCGGATCGTCGGCCTCGTGCCAGTCGCGGATGTGGATGACGTCGAATTTATCAGCGGGTTGACGTCGGGCCCACTGCAGGATCTGCGCGACCGGTCCCGTATGAGGATCGCGCCCCATCAGACGCATGGACTCCTCGCGTCCGACGTGAAGCTTGTTCGGAATCGGCTCGTTCGCGTCCACCGGCTGGATAAAATCCCGTTGCAGACACTGCGTGATCAGAATCGAATGAACCAACGCTGTAACCTCCACGCTTAACTGATCTTGAATCCAGAAAGCCTATTATAACCGGGACTGCGGGAATATGTGAATAGAAATTAACAACATTAACCAAAATCTCCTGTTGCAGCTACGTAACGCAGGCTGCCAGCCTGCAGTATCGCGGACAGCTTTGTCCGCCTGACAGATAAATTGGTGAATTTATAATGGAAGCGGCCAGGGGTGGCCGCGCTCCGGAAGCACGCACCGGAGTCGCAAGTCACATGCGGGCAGGATGCTCGCGAGACAGCCGGCGGGACGCCCGCGCTACAATCATGCGCTGGCAGCGCATGGCACAATACAAAAGCACGACTCGGAGGAGTCGTGCTTTTCAGGTATTGGGTACGGGGAAGCCCGTAGTATGTCACTAATATCATCCGTTTGCCTCAGCCTCCGTTTCCTCAGAGATCCGTGTACCCTTCACCGCTTTAAATTCAAGCGCTGTATCCGGTGTGAACGGATTGTCAAGATCGGGATCCTTCGCGGATTCGCTCACAGTCACTTTGACATCCGATCCCGGATGAAGCTTCCCGCCGATAAGCTGCTTTGCAAGTGGATTCTCAAGATACGTCTGGATAGCGCGTTTCAGAGGACGGGCACCGTAGGTCGGATCGTAACCGACCCTCGACAGGAACTCGACAGTGTCTTCATCCAATTCGATATGGATGTCCTGCTCGTCGAGACGGTTTGCGACCCGCCCGAGAAGCAGCCTGGCGATCTGACTCATGTGACGCCTGTCGAGTGAGTGGAAAACGATGATCTCATCGATACGGTTCAGGAACTCTGGCCTGAGCATTCCGCGAACCTCACCCATCACGTTTTCCTTCATCTTGAGATAATGCTTCCGCTGATCATCATCGGAGAGGCCCGGAAGCGCCGGCTCGATCAGGTGCGAGCCGATGTTCGATGTCATGATGAGAATCGTGTTCTTGAAGTTGACAGTCCTGCCATGGCTGTCCGTCAGACGGCCATCGTCGAGGATCTGTAAAAGCATGTTGAATACTTCGGGATGTGCCTTCTCGATCTCATCGAGCAGGATTACAGAGTACGGGCGCCTTCTTACCGCTTCGGTCAGTTGGCCACCCTCATCGTAGCCTACGTAGCCCGGAGGGGCGCCGATCAGTTTCGCTACCGCATGACGCTCCATGTACTCCGACATGTCGAGCCTGACGAGGGACTCCTCGCTGTCGAAAAGAAACTCTGCCAGGGTCTTCGCAAGCTCAGTTTTACCAACACCGGTCGGGCCAAGGAAAAGAAAGCTCCCGATCGGACGATTTGGATCAGAAAGTCCAGCTCTCGCACGTCTCACCGCCTCGCTGATTGCGTTTATCGCCTCGTCCTGCGCGATAACCCTCGAATGAAGGTCGTCCTCCATAGACAGGAGTTTTTCACTCTCGGAAAGTTCCATTCTCGTGACCGGAATTCCGGTACACATGCTGACAACTCGCGCGATGTCGTTGCCGTCGACTACAGTGTCCGACGCGCCTCTCGATGCGCGCCACTTGTCCATTGCTTCCTTGAGATCGAACTCGACCTTCGCGCGCTCCTGCTTGTAACTCGCTGCCTTCTCCCAGTCCTGCATTTTTCCGGCAGCTTCCTCGTCCTTTAGAAGCTCACGGACCCTGTCCTCTAGCTTTTTCATCTCCGGCGGGATGTAAATTGCGTCGTAATGCACGCGGGCACATGCCTCGTCGATAAGATCGATTGCCTTGTCGGGAAGAAAGCGGTCGGTGATGTATCTATAGGAGAGATTCGCTGCCTGGTGGATGGCATCATCGGTGATCTCCACCATGTGATGAGCCTCGTAACGATCCTTCAGTCCCTTCAGGATATCGATCGTGTCCTCAACCGATGGCTCCTCGACCATGATCGGCTGGAAACGCCGCTCGAGTGCTGCATCCTTTTCAATGTAACGCCTGTATTCGTCGACTGTCGTCGCCCCGACACACTGAAGCTCCCCACGTGCGAGTGCGGGCTTGAGCATGTTGCCCGCGTCCATCGAGCCCTCTGCCTTTCCGGCTCCGACGACAGTATGTAACTCATCTATGAAGAGAATTATCTGACCTTCCGCCGAGCGAATTTCGTCTATGACGGCTTTCAGTCGATCCTCGAATTCACCGCGGAATTTTGTGCCTGCGATTAACGCACCCATGTCGAGCGCCAGGACCTTGCGGTCAGCAAGAGTCTCGGGAATCTCGTTGTTGACGATCCTCTGGGCCAGGCCTTCCGCGATCGCGGTCTTTCCCACACCGGCTTCGCCGATAAGTACGGGATTGTTCTTTCGACGTCGTGCAAGAACCTGGATAACCCGACGGATTTCCTCCTCCCGACCGATCACGGGATCGAGTTTCCCCTGACGAGCTTCCTCCGTGAGGTCGCGGGTGTATTTCTCAAGTGCTTCGTATTTTTCCTCGGCGCCAGCATCGTCAGCTTTCTTCGATCCGCGAATCTTCTGAATCGCCTGGAGAACCTCGTCACGGTTCAACCCGATGTTCTGAATCACCTGGTATGCAGTTCCCTCGGGAATTTTCATCAGCGCAAGTAGCACGTGCTCGTTGCCGATGTATGTGTCGCCAAGCTGCGTCGCCTCTTCGAGTGCGAGATCGAACGCACGCTTCATGCGCGGTGTTACGTAGACCTGCTCACCCGGAGGCATGGATTCGCCCGACGGTTCCTGGTCGCCGTAGACTGTGGCTTTCGCCTCTTCACGGATTTTATGGACGTTTTTCTTGAGCTTTTTCAGGATGCGTTCGACCATCCCACCATCCTGTGCGATCATAGACAGTAGAAGGTGGTCGGTATCGAGTGCATTTTGAGTGAGATCGGCTAAGATCCCCTGTGCAGCCTCGATTGCTTCCCGTAACTGGTGTGTAAAGCGTTCTGGACGCATAGTATCACCTCCGCCCTTGTATTGATAACAATAAGCGCAAGTATTCTAATGATATAACACTCATATTTTACACGAAAAATCCCGTGTCTGCAAGTGGTTATCGCTTATTTAACCGATTTTAATATCGAGGTTGATATTTTAAAATTAACACCCGTAGCGGGGGGGGGGCCAGCGTCGGCGGGGGGTGTAATGGGATAAAATTTAGGCCCCGCCATGCCCAGCCCCCCCACCGGGTCGTGTGAGAAGAGGGTTTGTAATTTTAAAAATTT
>JAUWTM010000206.1 GCA_030614715.1 Planctomycetota bacterium | reverse complement strand
GTAGTGGCCGTTAAGGTTCTGCAGGTCCGGCCCGATTCTCGAAGAACCCGGCCAGACATCCGTCATGGCCATGGAATCATACGTGGCAGATGTTCCGAGCCCGCGATCTCCCCGACGGACCATCATCGAATGGCAGGACGTGCATCCCTCACCCTCATATATAGTTTTTCCAGCTTCAACGACCAGTGCATGGGCTGATGTGTCACGGAGGAATTCGTCGGATGGAAGCACAAGTGACGCGAGAATGATCCCGATCAGGAAGGCCGTGCTTGCCCATGCAAAAAGCCAGCTGGTGTTGGAAACGGAGGGAGAACGATCTGATTTCTGCTGATTATCAGTCATCCAGCACCTCCTCTTCCTGCTCATCAACGTATTCGAGGTCAACCGACTGCTCGGGCTCCTCTTCAGGCTCGATAATTTCAGGTTCCGAGATTAAAGGCGCCGGTAACGGCTTTCTAAGGACACCTGACAGTGGGAATATCAGTATCAACTCACCGATCAGCATTACTACGCCACCGATCAGGACCCCAAGGTGCAGCCATCGGTACATCGGGAGCCAGTCGGGTGCTGAAAGTCCCTTTGAGAATGCCGACGCCTGGATAACTCCCGCCGACACCATGAATAGAACGAGTATTACCAGCCCCGCGATCATAAATCCCGCGCCCTTCATGTATTTCCCGTTCCCGGGAAGCGGTGTCATCGATAACCGTGGGATGAGCACAAGTCCGCCGCACATCAGGAGCAGGACTAATGCACCAAGCGCGAGATGGGCGTGAGCCGATGTATTCGAAGTGAAATGGAATGCCGTATGGAATGGCGGTATAACCATCACGATGCCCTGAACCGCGACGATTATTATCGCCATCAGGCTCCCAATGAACAGAAGTGCAGGAGGTGTGGATATTCCACCTCTCCACAAGATCAGCGAGAAAACGATCAGTCCGCACCCGACCATGACCGCTGAAAAGGCACCGAGTGATTTCAACCCGACAGCCATGGGAGCGTCGAGCAGGTGCACAATTCCCATCAGGGGAGCGAATCCAACAACTATTCCAGCCGCCAGAACAAACGCGCCTGTCTGGAGTTTCACCGCGGGACGAATCGAGCCGATGTACCAGATCGCGAGTCCAAGTGCCGACGCACCGAAGACGCTGATAAAGATCGTTCTCCAGCTTATCCAGGTGCGAAGGGCGTCGAAAACTCCGCTTCCCCACCAGTCCGGGAGTGCGAAGATGTATACGACCGCTGGAAGGATTGTCGCGATCGAGATGAATCCGGTCGCGGGATGCGTTCCGAGCGATTTCGACCTCGCGATCATCGTCCCGAAATCACCGGCCATGTAAATCAGGTAGACCCAGTAGATGAAACCAAGCGACAGTGGTAAGTCTGAATATTCCCTGCCCGATCCGAATCCCAGCAGTATTGCGACCACTCCAAGGATGACGATCACTTCACCAGTCCATGCGATGACCATGCTTAGCCACGGGGACAGGAATCTCGCACCTGTCAGCCTCGGAAGGAGAGAATATCCGGTCGCGAAAACCCCGGAGAAGAGGACTCCATAGATTATAGATGCCCGGTGAGCGGCAACGAGACGTCCGTAGCTGAGGATCGGGTTGGATTTCAGGAAATCGGGGGCGAGGAGTGACAGCGCGCAGAGGATTCCGAGCACGGATCCGGTTATCAGCCAGACTAGAGTAAAACGCCAGTATACCCGGGCAGCTTGCTGGGCCATAAGCTCATGCGACACTGCCCTCTTCCCACCTCCTGCCACTCCTTCAACAAAGGAATTTAACCATATTTAAACGCCGGAGTCGAGTTTACTTCAAGGTTAAAGCTTATTGTCACCAGCAGCCGTCGCCGGCGAGGTATTTAACGAGGAACGCGTCCGACAGACCCGACTCGTTGAGATAATAAGGCGGTTCGCTGCACGGTGCGTCGGTGGGGGCGAAATTTACGTTCGATCCGCCGAAAAATCCCGTCACGTACACGCTGTCGTTCGCGTCGCAGTTCACGCGATGTCCCCTGTCCTGGTTGGAGCCGCCCCAGACGCGTCCCCACTGGAAATCACCGGTGGAATCGAGCTTGCTGATGTAGCCGTCGATGAATCCCCCCGCTGAGTACGTCGACCCGCCATCGGGATCGAGTACAATCGAGGTCCAGAAGTAACCTGTAGTGTAGATATTGCCCTGGCTGTCGATCTCAATACCCTCGCCGTTGTCAGTAACAACGCCACCCCATGTCTCAGACCATTCATAACCGCCTGTCGAGGAGTATTTTGAGACAAAGGAATCCTCGGCACCGTTAGCATTCTTTGGATCGGAGCCTCCCGTAGGATCGAAGTCGACTCCCGAACCCCGGAAGAATCCTGTTACGTACGCATTGCCGGACGAATCCGCCGCGACATCATTGCCCTCGTCGTTGCTGTATCCCCCCCAGCCGTAAGCCCACTGGTATGCACCCGTCGAGTCGTACGCGATGAGAAAAATGTCGCCTGCACCGGTCGAATTTACAAGGTTCCCGCCGGACGGGTCGAAATCGACGCTGCCGTTGAAGAATCCGGTCGCGTACACGTTCGATCCATCCGTAGCCACTCCCCAGCATCGGTCCTCCGAGGTTCCTCCCCATGTTCCGACCCACTTGTAGTCGCCTGACGAGTCGAACTTGGAGACGAAGCAGTCGAAGTCACCCAGAGATGTACGGTTATCGGAACCGTCGGGATCGAAATTCACCGTCAGGCTATAAAATCCGGACAGATACACATTATCGCTGCTGTCGATTGCCAGGTCCTGGCCTGAATCGGAGTACATACCGCCGAATGTCTTCACCCACACGAAGTCTCCATCGGTATCAAACTTGACGAGCCAGACATCCCACGTCCCGCCAGGTGTCGAGGTGATCTGGTTCGGACCGCCGGGATCGTCGGGATCGAAATTGGTTGTGCCATAGAAATTACCCGTAATGTAAGCACTGCCTTCGGAGTCGACAACCACACCGTAGCCCTGGGTGTGACCCGTCCCGCCCCACGCCTGATCCCAGAGCAGATCGCCACACTGGTTATACTTCGCAACGAAACCGTAGTTGCGGTCTCCGGGTGGCGGACGATGTGTTCCTGCGAGATAGACGGAGCCGTCCGGAGCGAAATCGACACCGCGACCCTCCTCATAGTACGCACCGCCGTACGAAAGCGCCCATCCGCCGTTCTCGATGCTGAAATCGCCGTCCGATGAATCATTGACTGTCGGTATGACATTCGATGTAATCCGCACCCTGAGGGAATCGGATGGATGACACGGAACGCTCCACAGGTACGAGCCGGTTGTTACATCGACCGCGGTATCTATTTCGAAAATCTCTGACGCAAAATTATCGTTTGAAAATTCCAGTGTGGCGAGACCGGTCAGACCACCAGACGTCCATGTGATCTCCTCATCGTCGCCGGGTATATATTCCTCCCCACCGTTCGGACTGGTTATCTCAATCCATGCCGGGATTTCTGAACCCACGGTCAGGTCGTAGCGGAAAAATGCCGCGAGGGTATCGTCGCCGGCAAGATTCGTGGTTCCGAAGTCGTTCTTGTAGTCGAAACCGTCCTGCATGACGATCACCCAATACTCCTGACCGTCCTGAGCCTGCACGTTGTCAGCGGGAATTTCGATATGATACGTCGAGTAATTTTCAGTACCCCCAATCGGAGTCATGTCGGTGGTATCGGCTTCATAAGGACCACTCAGGACAGTGGACTCGATTACGATCGAGTAATCCTCCATGACACCTCCGGTGATCTCCGAGTCCCAGTTCCAGGGGCTGATGTCGAGGATTATGTCACCACCACCCACAGTACCGGTCCAGTAGAGCGTACTGTTGTTCTCAACATCACACGCGACCGCTTCTGACGTGTTTGAGGGATGGAATTCCGGCTCATTTCCCTCCCAGTCAGCAAGTATGGCGTAACCGAATGTCACTCCGGACGTGTCCGGGAAACGAAGGTAGTAATTCCTGACGTTAGTCGCACCGGAAGCAAATTCACCATTTTGACCAGCGTGCGATGCAAGCCACGAGAAGAGATCCTCGATCAGGTCAAGCCCGTTCGCAAAATACTTGTAGGGATTGATTTTCGCGGTTCCCGAAAATCCGGGAGTCGCGGCATTCCCCTGTGTATATTGAAAGAGCGGCATTCCGCCAGTTGAAAATTCCTGATAATTGAACCATCGAGTGTACCCGTCCGGACCGCCATAGCCGGTGTCGGGATTCGGCAGCATGAACTGGTCGGTTCCGAGGACAGGATAATCAAGATTATATGTTTCAAGTTCTGCTGAACCATCGCCCATGAACACGCCCCGGACGTCGTAACCGTTGTACTGCGGAAGCCCGGGGAACGGATGAGTGATGGCGATATCGATGTCCACATCGGTGAAGTCGGCTCCAGTTTCTATAGAATTGATGCTGAATCCAAGGCCTGCAGGATTTCCGTTGATGAAATTCACGACGTTCGCAGTGAACATGATGTCGCGATTCGGGACTACTTCGACCGTTTTTGTATCCGGATCGAGATAGATATCGTAGTAGCCCCAGAGATGGGTCTGGCTTAAGCTGGTGGAATTTTCAAGCTGGACCGATGGGGTGAGGTCCTGGTCCGGCAGGACCGGGTTATGACTGGTCCCGGAACAGCCGAGTAGTAATAACGACGCGAAAAGTGCTGTCGTCAGAATTACGGGCAACCGTTTCATAAAAAATCCTCCATGATGTATGGAAGCCATTTACTGGCAGGTATGCATTATTACATGACGAATCTCGTCACACCGTCTGAATGCAGCATGTGCACTTCATCCGGAGTTTTTGAAAGATGTGCTTCGATTCGCAGCGGGTCTCCGGAAACATCATCGGTATCAAGCGGTTCGGTCCATCCGTAGAGTATTCCGTCAGTATCGTAAGCCCAGATCTGCGGATCACCATCGGAGTTACGGTCGAGCACGTAGATGTAGTAACTTGAGTCAGTCGTTACGTCAAACGCATCGTAGAGCAGGTCCTCCCCAAATGACACGTTGCCGTAAGTTGGCTGCTCGATACTCGGGGGATCCACGTTGATCTGCCAGAGCTCAACCACGGCTGTGTCCGATGCCGGCAGGTCCTCAAGAATGTAAATATCGTGCAACGGCCCGACGAATTGACCCATGTCCATCGCGAGAAGGTTGTCCATAACCACGCCCGATGTTCCTGTGCCGTCATACCAGGGTGCAAGCACATGGGCGGGATAAGCGATGTTGTAATCAGCGTACGACCTCATGAAGCTGCAGTACGGCCCCCCGGGATTGTCAGACCAGTCGAAAATACCCCAGATGTAATTCGAGCCCTGCAGGTTGGAAATGTCCTTCATTTCATTCGTCGGTCCGGGCTGCCACTGCGAATTCGTAGATTGCCAGGCATCCCAGTCACACCACGACCAGCATTCATTCTGTCCGGGATACCAGGGATAGGCGTCATGTGCGTACCAAATCAATGACATCTGGGAGTCCGTGTACCACATGGTCGGATTCTGGCTGACAAAGTAATTCCACCACGAGTACCTTTCCGGGGTGCTTGAAGCGTAGTCAACGGTCCATTCGACCCAGTAATTCGTGTAGACGATGCCCACCTGGTCCGAGGTCGGATCGATTGTTATGTCGAAGGGAGCATCGAATCCTGTGACCGTGTCTATATTCGGATCACCGACAACCTCTATCCATTCCAGGACCGTGAGCATATCCTCCCCGACACCCCGCTCCTGGTCGCCGCAGCCGTTAATCACGACAACATCGTAGGTTCCTACAGGTACAGAAGTAAGGTCGATATCGAAGGTGATCGTGTTTTCATCGATCCACTGCACGTTCGTACCGAGTGCAATATCGCTGATACCGTCGTTAATCGCGACACCGGGTGTACCGTCCTCGAAAAGGTCACCTTCGACAGACCAGTCAGTGTAAGAGCGGTTAACAGCAATGTGATTACCTTTACC
>JAUWTM010000050.1 GCA_030614715.1 Planctomycetota bacterium | reverse complement strand
CCTTGACCATAGGTAAGGAATGCGAAATCGGGACGATTCCGCTCCGGCCGACAGGATGTCGCCCCCCCCCCAGTAGACGCCCCTCCCAGTGTGAACCATTTCTATTTGTTAAGGAGAATTGTTCGTAGTTAAGGAGGATTACTCGTCAGGGGGGATTTCGCAGCTGGAGTCAAGAATTACATCGTCGAATGATTCGACTTCATCAACTTCGGGTTCATCATTTTCCGGACCATCGACGAAGTCTTCTTCGCCAGAATCAGCCTGTTCGGCTGCAAGTGCTTCCTCTTCCTCGGCCTGTTCCATTGCTTCCTTGGCGAGAATACGCTTACGTCTGCCGGATGGCGGAATCTTTCCCTTCTTGCGGTACTTAGTGATGACCCGTCGCGAGAGTTCATGTCCCTTCTCCACCATGATGTCGCGGATCTCCTCGTCGGAGAAAACTTTCCGGGGAGTCTCATCGCGGAGAATCTGGTTGATCATCTCGATGTAACACGCTGAGGGATTGAAAAAGACGTTGAACGAGACGATCGAATTGTCGGGAAGCCAGCAGAATCGTACCGCGAGTGCGCGACTGACCGTTGAGGGATGAACGCCGATGGTCTCAGCGATCTGCTTGCGGGTCAGTTTCTTCAGGTACAGCGGACCGTTACGGAGATAGCCCTCCTGCTGCTTGATGATCTCCTGGGTGATGTCCAGCATGGTCTGACGTCGGGAATTGATGTTCTCTATGTAGCCGCTGGCACGTTCGAAGTATTCCTTAATATGCTTACGCTCGTCGGCAGAGAACGAATTCCTGTTCGCCTTGAGCTTCCTGTAACTCTCGACATAGTATTTGTTGATCTTGAGCTGTGGGAGCCCTGAGTCGAGAATCTCGATTAGAAACTCGTCATTGACTTCCCTGATGCGTACGTCCGGGGTGACATAAGGATTTTCGATCTCCGCGTGGGTCTCCTGCTCCTCGAACCGTCGACGCGGATGAATGTGAAAGTTGCGACGCATGAAGTCGATCAGTTCTCTGACCCGTTTGGCCTGGAGTCCGACCTTCTTCGCGACCCGCGCGTAGTGCTCCTTCGTGATGTCCTTCAGATGGCACTTAATGACCTGGGAAAGAGCGGATCGATCCTGCTCATTAAGGTCCTCGGCCAGTTCAGCCTGAAGCGCGAGTACATCGATCGATGACTGCAGTCCGCTGCCGATGGGATCAAGCTCAGCGACACGCCGCCTGACGCGTGAAAGCATCTCGAGAGGTACATCGAGGTCCTTTGCCAGTGCTTCATCGGTAAACCTGATGAAACCCGGATTGTCGTTCTTTACGGCTCTCGCTGCGATCTTTTCGACATCTGTTTCATCGTCTTCGACTGCCTCACCGGTCTCGGTTCCTGCATCGATCAGTTCGATCAGCGCATCAGCGAGTTGACGTTCATCGGCAGAAAAGTCGTTGCATTCAATTGGAACCCTGCTCAGCAGATGTTCTTCGAGGGTGATGCCGCGAACGATCGAAGCGAACGCATCCGGGAGTTCATCGTCGGCCACAGCCTCGTAAGTGCTGGCCTCGTATTGACCCGCTGACGATGAGTAGATCTCGACCATCATGTCGAGTTTCTCATCGAGTATTCGCTCACGGTCGGCGTCCTCGGCTTTACGTGAAATACATGTCGTGCACGGCTGCCCATCGAGGATAATCTCCCCGCAGCTCGGGCAGCGACGTGTTTCCTCAACCTCGAGAGCTGGATTCTGCGAGATTTCCTCACGAATATCGATCTCGAGCTCAAGGTTCGTCTGTTGAAGCAGACGATAGTACTGAAGCTGCTGCAGGGTAGGCTTCAGCGTTTGAATCTGCCTTGGGGCAATTTTCAGGCCAAGTTGCATTCCAGTAAACCAGTCAACTCCTCTCTGACAATAATTATAAGGCCGATACAGCTTACAAACAAATATAATAAGTGCAAAAGAATGCTCTGAAATCGGGTTCGGCATGCCTCTGCATACATATTATCGTTTCCAGGTGAAGGAAATCAGTTTAAATTTTTAATAAAGTTCACGAAAATTTCAAAAAAATCGTGTGGGACGTCTGAGGTCAAGGCTTGTGAGTCGAACAACTGAATGATGAATGATTTCACTAAATGTTGTCTCGAATTTGAATTTATTAAGGAAAATGAGTGTATTTACAGCCTTGACACTTTATGAATCGTATGGTATTCTTTTGTAGCCCGCTAAATATCACCCAAACCGGGCCGGAGTGTAGACCGTAGTTATAGATACCCGACCAGTTTGACATTAAGCCAACCCGTCGGTATACTCACGTTCTTACTTTGGCCCTCATGCCGATGGCTGTAGGTTGGCGTATTTGTGGTATGCCTGAGCGGTTTCGGTATGGGTGTAGAGTGACTAGAAGGTTTGGGCGGGTTACGGCGGGGAATGGATATTACTAAAGATCAAATGTTGATGGAGGCGAGGCCTTGATCCCCCGTATACGCATACACCTCCTGATGATCCCGTTGGCGATCCTCCTGGTTGCAGGCTGCACAGCAAACGGACCTGCAGCACCGGGACGCGGTCTTGAGACAGTCATCGGGACCACCATTTCAGCCCGTCAGGTTGAAGCGGCGGTTCGCGATTTGAGTACTGGAGACCGGATCGTACCGGGTGAACTCTCGCTTAAGCTTGTTGAAGGCGAGAGCATCGATGAAATACTCGATGAATGGAATATAACCCTGATTGATTACAAGGAATTCATTGATTTCTACCATCTTGCGACCGCAAATGGCGCCGATCTGGCATTGACCATATCGCAGCTCGTTGAGGATCCGAGGGTAGAAGTAGCTGAGCCAATCTACCGGACCTCGGCATGCGCGCTCCGCGTCGAGCCGAATGATGCCCGGTTCCTGACAGGCGAGCAATGGTACCTGGAAAACATGGACGTGCCGGAAGCCTGGGTAATCCAGCCGGGTGAACCGACCATCACGGACCCGGAGCCTGCATGTGATGTTGCAGTTGCTATCCTGGACACCGGTTTTGATTACCTTCACGACGACATCGAACCCCCTCTCACGGAAGTTGAAAACCTCTATGAGAACTACAAGGTTCTCCCGGGATTCGATTTCGTCAATGGTGACGCCGATCCGCAGGATGACAACGGTCACGGCACGATGATCGCCGGTATTGTTGGCGCCAGGACCGGAAACGGGATCGGAATCGCATCCGTCGGCTGGAACGCACGGATCATCCCGGTCAAGGTACTGGACCAGGAAGGCCAGGGCAACAACGTCCTCACGGCAGACGGTATCTTCTACGCCGTGAGCACTTTCATGGAGCAGAGAAATAAACTCGATCCGTTCGACACGGAGAGTTTCATATTCAACAACCCGTTCAACGCCCGGCTCATTATCAACATGAGCTACATGTACGAGACGCCAAACTCGATCGGTCCCAGCCAGATGGAACTGAACGCGGTCGAGTACGCGATCGATCACGGTGCGCTGCTGGTAGCTCCCGCGGGCGACGGTGCAAGGCCGATTGATAACGGCGCCACCTCGATCTACCCCGCAAGTTACCCGGGAGTGGTTGCGGTAGGATGTACGGATCAGGCGAACGCATTAAGCCCCGATTCGAACACGCTCCCAGCCGGTACCGACCCTGCAACCGCGAACTTCTTCGTGGCACCGGGTATCGATATCGTCTCCACATACCCGATAGCGTTCAGCGAGGGCTACGGAGTCGGGAGCGGCACATCGTTCTCGGCGGCCAACCTTACAGGCGTAGCCACCCTGATCTGGGCTCACTTCCCGTTCCTCCTTCCGTCAGAAGTCATTGGGACACTGGCGGCCGGGGCGGATGCCGATATCGTTGGTGAACTCGGAGCTGACCTGGTCAGCGGACATGGATTAATCAACGCTCTCGACAGCCTCCAGAGGAACTTCACACCGAACCCGACGAACGATCCGATGATAGTCAGGGCATTCACAAACCCGATCCTCCACGGTGACATCATCTTCGTGGTCAGGAGCCATTACGATCTCCTGAACGCGACCGATGTTCCGCCACCGGAAGACCCGGAGGATCCGTTCTCACCGCCGATCAACGACGGTATGCCGTTCAAGTACAGGATCGGATGGGACTACGATCTCGACGGTGTAGTCGATTACGAATTCCCCTATGTATACCTGCTTGACACGTACTACTGGCGTCACGAGATCTTCATCGGAGAGTATGACAGCGCCACCTACGTGGGACGCGTCCACTTCCCGCAGGATCTCAACCTGAACCTGACAACTGAACCCCACCCGATGGGACAGCTCGTAATTGAGTTCGTCGGAGTGCCGTTCAACCGCAAGGTAGACACAACGCTTCCGGAGACCATATCGGCCTCCACGGTAATTCAGATAGATGAGTTCAATTACGATCTACCCGGCTAAGGCCCGGAAAGGAATAAACTGAGGAGAAAAAAGATGAAACTTCGATACACAGCAATCATAATTCTCACAGTCCTCCTGACCACCGGGGCACTAGCCTGCGGTGGTGGAGGCGCAGACCCGATCGTTAATCCGACCCCACAGGACAATACCGGTGGTGCAACTCTCACCGGGAGGATCCTGGACCGTGAAGGCACACCGGTCGGTAAGCCATGGGTCACCATTGTTTTGATAACTGGAGGCGGCGGCGAGATCACACCGTCACTTCAGCCGCAGGAAACAGGACCTGAGGCAGGCATGTTCTCGTTCGTCGGGCTTCCAATGGGAGTTCCGCTGACACTCGAGATCGGCTTGATGCAGATTGGGATTGGAAGGAACCTGGGCTACATTCACTCACTGACCTTCACCTCGTCAGGCACCTTCGACCTCGGAGATATTGTTCTCGAGAACGATTTCCTCGATAACGGCTGGAGTGCTTACATCTCGAAAGACTACTCGCTTGCAGTACTGAACTTCACGAGAGCGTTCAACGACCGGTTCCTCCAGGCCAACCTGTCATACTCTTCCTCCGCGTACACGGGACTCGGATGGGTCTACGCAAAGCGTGGTAAGGATGCAACAACAGGACTTTACTACATCGATCCGGATACAGGAGACTGGCTGGACTACATCAATTCGTACGAGTGGGACCAGGCGCTTGCACAGTTCGACCGGGCTATCGCAAACTTTAACGATGCCGACGCCTATGTCGGCATGGCTGGTACTTACCTGACGCTGCTTGGCCAGTCCAACAAGGACCCGGTGCTCGTAGGTCCTGAAATCCCGTTCTATTCATTCATCGAATTTTACTTCGATGATGCCGAGGAAGCGATCGAGAAGGCCATGGTCGCTGCACCGAACTACTCGTGTTCGCACGATGAGATCTCCGCAGACGACCTCAGGGCTACCCTGATGTTCCTCAGGTGGATCCAGGGTGGCGCGATATCGGTGAGCGAGGTATCCGCACTTGCCGCATCACCGCATCTCAACCAGGGATCGAGGCAGCTTCTCGAAGTGATGCCAGACCTGATCGAGTATAATCCGTACCCGCAGCTTTAATAAGAAGGATAACTGAAAACAACAACCCCGCCTGCAAGGCGGGGTTTTTTATTACCGAATAGCAGGAAGTTTATTCTTCGTCTTCACCAGCAGCATTAAGCTCGTCAAGACCTTCCTGGACGCTTTCCAGCAGAGTTTCAGCGTCGTAGGACGGCATCCAGCAGATGTCATCTACGCACATCCATGCTGCGGTTTCCTCAAACGCGGGATAGCCTTTCCTCTCGAAAAGCTCCGTATCGAGTTCGGGATCCACGATCTGTGCCAGTTTCCTCGGATCCCAGCCCGTGAGAGACGCTGCAAGCAGGTCCTGCGCAGCTTCATCATCGGGTGATCCGATGATCGTCACGTGAAGGCACTTTGAATGAGTGATATCGTAAGCAAACGCGAGTCTGTTCTGGATCGTTATGTCGAAACCGGGAGCGTACGGAATCGCTTCCTCGGTAATGTAATTCGCAGCCTCGCGAGCAGCTTCGTCCTCGGCAAGCCAGCTGTACTGGTGAAGGGCTATTGCAAGGTCCGGCAGGCACGGGAGTGAGTCAGGATAGAACCACAGCTCCGGTTCTTCGGGAGAGAAGGTACCCGCAATTTCCCCCGCTTTATCCAGGTAGGAGCGATCAGCAGTACGCTGGTACACCTGGACTAACAGATCGAGAAGGTAGGTCTGCTCGTAAATATCCGGGCTTTCGGTAGAAGTGGGATTTTCGAGGATGTAATCTATCATTTCAATTGCGATACCGGTCATGGCCTCGCCGAAAGTTGAATCACCATTGAATGAACTCGCGCTGAGCTCCGGATCGATATTCACAAGCCGAACAAGGTCGGCCATAATACTCGCATTGACCCAGACGATGTCTTGAGGTCCCGGAATCGGGTCTATCAACCTGGTTGAGGTTTCGAGAATGCTGGATTCGTCTGTCAGGTAATCCTGATTTTCCGAAAATGTGGAACGTACATCGAAATACGGCGGGAATCCACCGCCATTTTCTGTGTTGAAAGCTGAGAGTTCCCCTATCCTGTTGAGGAAGGCATCCTTGTTCACAGGCCAGTCAAGGTCGGCCGCGATTGCGCAGATAATTGCGTCAAGAGTCTGGATCGGATCGATCCGCCAGCCAAACCCGGGGATGTAAGCGTCCTCAGGGATCCATACAGCTTCCTCGTCAACAGAGATCATGTAGGAACCCCATGCTGTGATCCTGTTCCTGAGTTCCGTCTGTGCAGATTCATCGTTGGCAGTTGCAATAATCATGTAAAGGCAGTCCGACGGGTAAAATCCCTCGCCGTAATCGAGACCATCGAGCAGATCGCCCAATCTCATCGATACGAACTCTTCCCCTTCGAGGTCGAACATCGGGAGTTCGGGTATGTATGCGTCTTCCGGTCCGGCATCAGCTAAATATGTAAAACGCGCTTCAGCTTCAGGATTATCCAGAGGCAAGATCCCTTCGTGGAGTGGGAACGAGAGAATGTCGGTGCCGAACCATGCATCGAGGATCGCAAACTCATCACCGTCACCTGAAATCGCCGGCATCACGAAGATAGCAGGATCGTTAGCTCCCCCAAGGAACCATTGTCCCTGATCGGGGTTCTCCCAACAGTTAACCTCCCATGCAATAAATTTTTCAGATATCACCTCGCCCCAGGCATCTTCGGAGAACAAGCCGTCTTCGATGGTTGCAGTCAGATCTGATTCATAACGGCTGACGTAGCAGAGTATTGGCTTTCCCGTGGATTCCGCTTCCGCAAACACGGCTTCACTGTCATATGTGCCGTGCCATTCTATCGGACTGAGTGAGCGCCACCTGGTTGTTTCATTAAAATCAGCCCAGCTGAATTCTTCTATCACTTCCGGTGGTGCGAGAGGACCGGGACATCCCGTGAAGATAAGTGGTGAGGTCACAGCCAGCAGGATGAGAATCGGAAGGAATGGAAGGTGCTTCGAAATGTTCAGATGACTGCTCATGAAAATCTCCAGTACTTGTTATTGACGGTTAACGAGGAGTAGTATAAGGTTTCGGACGCGGAAAGGTAAAATTTTTATTGGTCGACAGAAGCAAATGGGTGATAAGTTGCAGAAAATGCAGCCGGTAATATTCAGGGATGCTGTCCTTGAAGACGTCATCAGGAAGGCTGTCGAAATTCCCGAGGGAGATATCTTTCCGTCGGATCTGGACGGCCTGACAATGCTTTCCGCGGACAGCGAGGACATCAGGTCACTCGATGGTATAGAGCATTGCAGGAACCTGACGTCGGTTGACCTGTTTGGCTGTGCGATCGAGGACCCGTCTGCGCTCGCAAACCTTGCTTTCCTCGACACAATTGAACTCAGTCGAAATAACCTGAAGGATGTCACCCCACTGGGTGAAATTACACGTCTCGAACGTCTCAGCCTTGAAGAAAACGGAATTTCCAACCTCGAACCGCTTAGTAAACTGAAACGTCTGGTACTTCTTGACGTCAGCCAGAACGATATAGAGGATATAGGTCCGCTTTCGGAGTTGGGTGAGCTGGAAAGGCTCTTCATCTCGAGGAATATAGTAAAAGACATCAGTCCACTTGAGAAACTGAAGAAGCTGGAGATCGTTTTTCTCTATAAAAACCAGGTAACCGACCTCTCGCCAATATTTGAAATTCCACGCTTGCGTCTCGGTGGTGAAATTGACGTCAGGGACAATCCACTGAGCGATGTAGCGATCAATGAACAGATCCCCGCACTGAGAAGTATGGGTGTAACCGTACGTTTCTGAGCAGGGCTGGTAATTTCACGACCTGATGAGTAAAGGTGACAGTCCCCTTTACCTGGGTACAATTCAATTGTAATATGTAACCTGAGTTAACTATTTTCAAAAGGAGCATGCTATGAGTGATGGATGCTGCGGTCCGACGGACACCTGTAAAAGCACGATTAATGTAGGGGGGATGACATGCGGTCATTGCGCTGGGATCGTGGAAGCTGCGATTAAGAAGATCCCAGGTGTTATAAAGGTGGACGTTGATCTTGAAGGAAAGAAAGTGGATATCGAATACACAGGCGAGAGTGCGAACGTGGAATCGTTTATTGAAGCAGTAAACGATGCAGGATATCAGGGTTCAGCGTAAGGGATCGGTAAAGGGGACAGGCAGCCTTTTTGCTGCAGAAAAAGTGATTTTGTGTAGCATGTGCGTCCCGCGCATGGCTACCCGTCGCATGTACGTCCCCGTACGTGCCTTTCAGCAAGTCTGATCGACGTAAGGGTGACAGGCATCCTTTATGCTGCAGGTAAAGTGGCCGTGTGTATAAGCCTGGACGAAGCATAGACAGGAAAAGGGGACAGGCAGCCTTTTTGCTTCAGCGTAAGTGAACATATGAAAAGAACTGGTAGACGCAAAAAGGTGACAGTCCCCTTTTCCTGTCCCCTTTTCCTGTTAGAATCCCAGTGCGTAACCGGTCGGGCTTGATGAACAGACGCCGCCGTGAAGCGTACCGTTGATGTTATCCCGCATCACGGCCATCATGCGGACGGGCATCGGGCCATGGTTTACAAGGTGTCCGCGACGTTCAAGCTCGTTCAGGACTTCATCGGGGAACCGCGTGTCCATCGATACCTTGCCCGGATGCGCGATACGGGGGTAGAAGGACAGCGGCATGTGTTCAATTTTCAGGAGGGGGGCATCGAGTGCCGATTGTATGTCCATGTCGAACTCGACCATGTTAAGGAAGAACTGAAGAGTCCACTGATCCTGTGCGTCTCCTCCGGGAGTGCCGAACGCAAGGAGAGGTAATCCATCGTGAGTTACGATTGTTGGAGTCAAAGTGGCACGGGGACGTTTCTGCGGGGCGAGGGCGTTCGGGCGATTCGCGTTCAGGTAGAACATCTGACCCCGGGTTCCCAGCGCGAATCCGAGTCCTTTAATTACCGGGGACGACTGTATCCATCCACCGCTGGGGGTTGCGCTGACGAGATTACCCTCTGCGTCAGCTACAGCGAGTTGAGTCGTGTCGCCGGGTTTGCTGGTCGGATTGGTGTAGTGATCGGTTCCTGAGGATAGCCCGAGATACTCACGGTTGTCCTGCAGCACGTCGAATGTTGCATAACCGGGTACACCGTTTCCCGTATCGCCGGGTCTGAGCTCGGATGACGCTGTCGCGTCGATTAATTCGAGCCTTGCACTGTTGTATTCATCGGATAAAAGGACGTCAATCGGCAGGACGTCGAACTTCGGGTCGCCGTAATACGCTTCACGGTCGGCGAAAGCAAGCTTGCCACATTCGATCAGGGTATGAAGGTAATCGGGAGAGAATTGGCCCATCGATGCGAGGTCGTAATTCTGAAGGAGTGCGAGCTGCTGCAGGAATACGGGTCCCTGTGTCCATGACGAACATTTATACACGTCGAATCCACGGTAATTGTATGTCAGCGGCTCCTCCACCTCAGCCTGCCATTCCGCGAAGTCATTTGTAGAGAGCAGTCCCGTGTGGGTTGTTCCGCTTGCATCAAGTACTGGATTGCTTGAGATGAAATCGACGATTCGCTCAGCGATCTCACCCTTGTAGAACGCATCACGACCTGCTTCGATCGCGGCAATACGTCCCACCCCCGATGCAGCCTGTTCAGCGTCGCAGATTTTCCTGAGTACTCCAGCTAAATCCGGATTGCGAATTATGGTTCCGACCTGCGGGACAACTCCATCGTTGATATATAGCTCAGCGGTTGAATAGTATCTCCCGACGAACAATTCATACTTCCCGAGGATGAAATCGTGAAGTGCTTTGTACATCGGGAAACCGTTCTCTGCCAGGTCAATCGCGGGTTCGAGGATCTCTGAGAAGGTCATCGTGCCGAACCTTGCGAGTGCCATCGCCCACGTGCCGACCGTGGCAGGCACGCATGCGGGAATGTAACCGTCGCCGGGGATGAGATCAATGTTATTCGATCTGCACCAGTCGATTGTGAGAGCCGATGGTGACCAGCCCTGTCCGGAGATCGCATGGACCTTCTTGTCAGCAGCTGAGTGGACAAGGATTGGAACCTCGCCGCCGAAGCCGTTCTGGTGTGGTTCGACAATGTTCAGGCAGAAGCCCATCGCAGCCGCCGCATCGACTGCGTTCCCGCCCTTTTCCATAATTCGCATGCCAGCAGCCGACGCAAGGTAATGTCCCGATGCGAGTAGTCCACGTGTGCCCATGATGACCGGACGGTTTGTATATGCTGTCATGGTTGTTCCCGGTAACCTATCGTGCAACTTTCAGACACGTAATGTGTCGAGTTCTTAACTTAAACGGCTATTAAACCAGTTCTATGCCGATACGCAAGCCGTGAAATAGGATAAAGTGGTAGAATTCCGAATGGGATGCATAGATTGGGTTCTAAGGAGAACCGTTGGATGGATAAGAAATACAAAAAAGCTGAAAATGTTATCACGATCAATGTAAAGGGGATGCATTGCGCGAGCTGTGTGTCGAGGGTGGAGGACGCGCTTACCGAAGTTGAGGGTGTTACGAACGCGTCGGTGAATCTCGCGACACACCAGGCTGTTGTAAGGGTCGATCCGTCGAAAGTGGAACATGATTCCATGTTAAAAGCTGTCGAGGGAGCCGGTTACAGCGCGCACGTGGCGGATCACTCCGACCATGAAGGCATGGATCATATGCATCATGGCGAAGTGGAGGTCATGAAATTCCGCGCAATTTTCGCACTCGTGATAGCTGTACTCGTCATGCTCTTCACAATGGACATTATGGCGTTCCCGCCGATTTCAAGCATCCCGAAACCCGTACGAAACTGGATCGGGTTCATTTTAACCACCGTGTCGATGATCTGGGCCGGCCGGGAGTTCTATGTGATCGCGTGGAAGTCCCTGTTGAAAGGCTACGCCGAGATGAACACGCTTGTAGCTGTCGGGACCGGCGCCGCGTTTGTCTATTCGACCATCGCGATACTCTCACCAGCGACCTTCGGTGCCACACCTGAAACTGTGCTTGTATATTTCGATTCAGCCGCGATGATTATCGGTCTGATTCTCCTTGGACGGTATTTTGAGGGTCTCGCGAAGCACATGGCGGGCGATTCGGTCAGGGCACTTATGGAACTTGCCCCAAAGACGGCATTTAAGCTGGTGGAGGGAGTTGAATCGGAGGTTCCCGTCAGCGAACTCATGCCGGGAGATACGGTCAGGGTGAAACCGGGCGGTCAGATCGCTGCCGATGGCGTGGTCATCGATGGTGCATCAACGATCGATGAAAGCCTGCTGACTGGCGTGAGCGTGCCTGTCGACAAGACGCCCGATGACCAGGTCCGTGCTGGAACTATAAATACGACAGGTACGTTTGATTTCAAGGTTGAACAGGCCGGTGCTGAAACAGTTTTCGGTCAGATAATCGAAGCCACAAGGAACGCCCAGGCTCTTAAACCGCAAATTGCACGGACGGTTGACAAGGTAGCCCGGATTTTCGTGCCGGTAGTAATTGGAATATCGATTCTTACAGCGATAGCATGGAGCCTGATCCCAGCCCCTGTCGGGATGGAAAATGCAAACATTCCATTCGTGACCTTTATCTCAGTGCTTGTGATCGCGTGCCCGTGCGCGCTCGGACTCGCGACACCAACGGCGATACTGGTCGCAAGCGGCGTCGGCGCAAGGAACGGCATCCTGATCAAGGACGGGCAGTCACTTGAGGTCGCCGGATGGCTCGGTGCGATTGTCCTCGACAAGACCGGCACAATTACTGAAGGCCGTCCGTCCGTTACCAAAGTTATTCCCTTCGGTGAGTTCACTGAGGACGATGTAATCCGCTACGCGGCCAGTGTCGAGCAGTTCTCTGAGCACCCGGCAGCGATTGCCGTAATGAAGGAAGCCGCCAGACGTGACCTGAAATGGCGCGATGCCGAGGACTTTCAGGCCGAGGTAGGAGTTGGTGTGCGCGCGAAGGTAGGTGGTTCATGGGTCAGAATAGGGTCGGAGACCATGCTCGAGCAGGAGGATATCGAGCTGGATGATGACCTCTCGGCGAGGGCTGACCTCATGGCGACAGAGGCGAAGACGCCTCTCTTTGTCACCCGCGGGAATTTCATTGTAGGTTTGATAGCAATGGAGGACCAGATCAAGGAAGGTGCCGAGGCTGCGATCACACGTCTGAATTCACTCGGGCTGAAACCTGTGCTCTGCACTGGCGACCAGGAGAAGGTTGCGAGATCGGTCGCGGCAGCGGTTGGAATTAAAAACGTGAAATCCGAGATCGGTCCGCAGGACAAGGCAGGGATCATCACCCGACTGAAGAGAGAGGGAAAGAACGGCACGTTTGTAGCGATGGTCGGGGACGGGATCAACGATGCTGTCGCACTGACGGAAGCGGACGTGGGAATGGCGATGGGAACGGGGAGCGATGTCGCGCTGATGGCGGGAGATTTCATCCTCGTTCACGGTGATTTGAAAAGTGCTGCGACAGCGATCGAGCTTTCGCGTGCGACAATGGGCACGATCCACTCGAACCTGTTCCTTGCGTTCATTTATAACGTGATAGCAATTCCGCTGGCGGCCGGTGTCCTGATAACGTCGATGGGTATCATGCTGAATCCGATGATCGCAGCCGCCGCGATGAGCCTTAGCTCGATAAGCGTAGTGATAAATTCCCTGAAGCTGAACGGGTTCAGATCGAGTCTATGACATCCGGACTGGATTTGACCGCAGGTACATCCCGTTTTATCAAACTCAAATAATCGGTTATAATGGCTTTTTCGTTTCGTATGACGTGGCAATGAATAACACGTTGATGAAATACGTTCGACTGGCTGCGTTTTTTGGTGCGCTGGCTGTCATCATCCTGTACACGTACAGGCATCATGTGTACATGTGGATGACGGTCGGCGGGATGCCCGAAGCCCCGATCACTGTCTGGGTACCCGGTTTCATCAGGTACATGCTCTGGCCGTGGATCGCCACGCTGATCATCGCGCTTGCGAGCTATTCAGCCGGACATTTCGTGCTTGGAAAACTCGGGAAGGTAACGTACCAGGGCGCGAGTGTGCTCTACTGTCTTGCGACCGGCATGGGGGTCATGGCGGTCATGGTCTGGATCCTCGGCTGGCTGCACCTTCTATACTCCGGACTGCTGGTAGTCCTGATCCTCGGGTGTATTGGATTTGGCTGGAAGACGATCTGGGGTCTTTTCAGGAACATAAAACCTGCTTGGTCTACATGGAAATGGTGGGACATCGGCCTCCTCATCCTGATCGCGTTGTTTATCTGGCGCACGATGTTCCTGAGCGCGAACCCGTCGATCGGTCACGACGCAACAGCCACGCATCTTTTCCAGGCGAAACATTACCTTGATATTCACGTAATTCGATACAGTCCGCTCTTCAGCTTCATCGCGCTTCAACACATGCTGACGGTCCTGCAGTTTGCAATTGGAATCCCCGATCCCGGCTCGATTCTGCCGTACTTTGCGATGGTGATGGCGTCGGCAGGCCTGTTTTTCCTTGGAGAAAGGTATTTCAGCCGTACGGCAGGACTGCTCGGTGTGCTGGCTTACCTGCTGCAGCCGATGTCGTTCGTCACGTCGATGCAGTGGTTCACCGCACACATGCTGATCATGTATGTCGTGCTCATGATGATGGCCATCCTCCGGTTCTGGGAGACTGTCACGTACGGCAAGGACAACCGTCGTCAGCGAAGCGAATTCAGGTGGATCATTATCGCAGGCCTTATGGGCGGTTTCGCGTGCGCAGTAAAAATAACCGGCCTGATCCCGGTCGCGATACTTATAATGTTCACCGGACGTCAGTGGTGGCGTACGCTGCTCTGGGTGGTCATCGCATGTTCACCATGGTACCTGGTCAACCTGATCCATTTCGGCAACCCGGTGTTCCCGCACTATGAACAATGGTTCGGATGGCTTAAATTCGGTATCCAGGAACAGGTGACACAATTCCAGAGTGAGATAACCGCCATACCCGCGGGATTCTATCCATGGACCAACCCGTGGGCGTTAACTTTCTATACAAACGCGCCGTGGGCACAGGAGGGGCAGCTGTCTGAAATCGGGCCATTCCTGTTTGCGTTCACAATACCGCTCTTTTTCATGCCCAAAAAGAACTGGAAGAGACCGGCAATTTTTCTCGCTTTATTCTGCTTGATTTCCTACGCATACTGGTACTTCAACGAAACCAGTTTCCTTCCAAGGTACCTGCTCTATATATTCGCGCTTCATGGACTGCTCGCTGCTTACGGGGTATCTACTGCGATCAGAAACATGAAGCACATAATGGTGCCGCTGCTGATCGTGCTTCTGACCATTTTCGGATACGCGGTAACACTGAAATACGCCTTCAGCACACATATCTATGTCCCCATGATCAGGGAAGCCTACCTGCAGCAGAACCTGCCTGCGCTGCAGCTCTTCAGGCATATAAACGAAAATAATCCGGACTGGCGAGTATACGAGGTAGGTTTCCGTAACTACAGATTCTTCGCGGAGTTCGACCTGATGGATGACCAGTACGTCTGGCACACGGGCGACAGGTACAGGTTCCATAACGAGGAGGCCCTGGACCTTCACGACTGGCTGCTGAGCCACGATCGGACTCACATCATTGTGAATGAAGGCAACCAGGAGATGTGGTACAACGAACGGTACGTCCTTCCCAGGCAGGATCCGGAGTTCGATTACTACTTCCAGCCAGCCCTCAGGCTCGAGGACTGGCTTGTGTACGAGGTAATGCAGGATCCCGAGCGAGCGGCGAGAGAACGCAGGTACTCGGAGCTTGCAGCCGGGGAGACCACCACCGGGGAAACTTCTACGGTTGAAACGGAAGATTCAGTTGACCCGGACAGCGGTGGGTAATAGGCCCTCTTTAACTGCACATGCGTGGCAGGATCAACAGCACCAGCAAGATACACACAAACAGTAAAATTACAGAGATCATAAAGAAATGACCGGGTAACTGGAACCAGAATCTGTGGAATCCGAAAAATCTTACGAAAGGTGCCACTGCAATAGTGGTTCTGATCTCTCTCCGGATCGTTTCACGAATGAAACTCTCAGGCATTGGTTCACCCTTGATGAAAATTGGGACATTGAACTGGTTTACCTGATTCTGGAAGTTGTAGACCTCCTGTCCGTCCGTGTGAGCGAGAATCCTGATGCGCAGTGCGGCATCGTATGGGTCGCGCGAGTTTATCCAAACCCCGTCGAATATTGCGAAAATTCCCTTCTCAGAGAGATCGAAGTAATGGGTGTGAAGGACGTCCTCTGCAGCTTTAATTAACTTCTCCTCAATCTCGACATCCCTGAGAACTGGTTCAAACTGGGTGGAAACCCTCCTGAGCCACGATTCAGCGATGTCCGGTCTTCCAAATGTCATTCCAGTAACTTCCTGGATACCGTTCAACGGGAATATCGCGGGAGACATAATCCCTTTAGCCTGGTTCAGGAAGGCTGCACGGTCCTCTGGCGACATGTAATGTGCAAGCCAGTTAACTGAGCTGATGTACTCCTCGGAATCTGACAATTCGGTATCGACTGCAATGGCATTCAGGACACGCACAAGCATTTCATTACCCCGGCCAAATTCTGACGAAGACATATTGACCAGTTCACCCCGGGGATAGTAGCTGGGATTGAGGGTTAGAATCCATTTGCCCCGCCAGTGATTGTTCTCCAGCAGGTAAGGCACCCGCATGTACTTGATCCACATAAGCTTACGCATGTGGTCACCGTACCCGAAAATCACAGGTTCCAGTTCGCCTGAAATCGGATAGATACCCCATTCGTGGTTGCGGATGGTTGTGTACAGTGAATCTGTATCGGTGGAGTCCGGAATGACCCACAGAGATGGGCCAATGTATTTAAGTGTTCGTTCGAAATCCTCAAGCTCCTTGTCCAGGGTAGCAAAGCGGAGAATTGGGTGGTGGAACTCACTGACGAGTTTCTTAAACAGCAGCTTTCTGCTCTCATCCAGGTCCTCACCCGTGCTATCTACCAGGTAAACGGACACATCGGGTGCCACCTGAAGCACATTTTGTGATCCGAGGATATCGTGGACCTGTGAAATGCTGATTTTTCCCTGAGAACTCATCCCAATTTAACAGTCTAGCATTGAAATCAGTAAATGATGAAGTGACGGCTCAGTTTAGTTGACTGAACACGCACATGTAAGTTGCCCGTTCTGGTATTGTTACTATATTGCCTGATTTTCCGCTTGACGTTCGGAGATTTATAGTTATAATGCTTCGCCCTTTGTCCGGTGGACTCCTATGCCCCAGGTAACAGTTGAAAACCTCCGTAAGACGTTTAAAATCGCCGAGCGCGATCCCGGTATGTGGGGTGCAGTGAAGGGTCTCGCGGTTCGACGTTACAGGACCGTCCACGCACTCGACGGAATAGACTTCACGCTCGAACCGGGAGAGCTTGTCGGTTACATCGGGCCCAATGGCGCGGGGAAATCAACCACCGTGAAGGTCCTTGCAGGGATTTTAGTGCCCACGTCGGGGAAGGTGGATATTCTCGGACGTGTGCCGTGGAAGGATCGCATCGAGCACGTGCGGGGAATCGGTGTCGTGTTCGGTCAGCGGACGCAACTGTGGTGGGACCTCCCGGTGATCGAGTCGTTCGATCTCCTGAAAGATATCTACAACGTGCCGTCGGATGCACACAGGGCCACACGCGACAGGTTGATCGATCTCCTCAGCCTGAAAGAATTTCTGGATACTCCCGTACGGCAGCTCAGCCTCGGTCAGAGGATGCGGTGCGACCTTGCAGCGTCGTTATTGCATTCCCCGGCGATGCTGTTCCTTGACGAGCCGACGATCGGTCTGGACGCGATATCGAAACTCGCGGTGCGCGATTTCATAAAGGAGATGAATCGCAGGAACGGAGTGACTGTAATTCTTACTACGCACGACATGGATGATATAGAAGCGCTGTGCGACAGGATCATGGTTATCGGCAGCGGGAAGATCCTGTCGGACGGAACGCTTGAGGATCTTCGTGCGAAGGTGAAAAGAGAGCGTCGTCTGGTCGTACATCTCGCGCATGACGGAATGGACATCGAGGACCCGGACGCGGAAGTTGTTAAGCGGGAAGGGAACCAGGTCCAGCTGCGTTTCGATCCCGAGGTAATTTCGGCACCGAACCTGATCAGCAGAATAGCGTCGAAGTACCCGGTCAGGGACCTTTTTGTCGAAAATCCGCCGATTGAAGAGGTAATCGCGAAGCTTTATCGGGAGATGGAGTGATTGAAGATCCGCGGGCAGGCTGCCTGCGGTACTGCAGACTGGTAGTCTGCGCTACTTTGTAGCATGTTGGCAGCTGGATTTTGCGATTCGGGATTAATGAAAGCCTACCTCGCCATACTGAGTTCCCGTTTCAGGATGCTGCTGCAGTATCGGGCGGCTGCGGTCGCGGGCACCATCACGCAGATTTTCTGGGGATGGATACGCGTGATGATCTTCGAGGCTTTCTACAGGTCATCCGATGTGGTTCAGCCGATGTCGTTTGAGGATGTCGTTACGTATGTGTGGCTGGGACAGGCTCTGCTCGCGATGATCCCATGGAACACTGATCCTGAGATACGAAGCATGGTGAGGACCAGAACAGTGGCTTATGAGCTTCTTAAACCTGTCGATCTTTACAACCTCTGGTATTCAAGAACAATCGCGACCCGTACGGCACCAACCATGCTGAGGTCTGTGCCTATTTTCATACTTGGACTGGC
Source organism: Planctomycetota bacterium (assembly GCA_030614715.1). GTDB lineage: Bacteria > JAJVIF01 > JAJVIF01 > JAPKYR01 > JAPKYR01 > JAUWTM01. Next base: position 6,239 of record JAUWTM010000050.1, on the reverse strand, counting down.
GTACTTCGGGATGGAATCACCCGAATCGACCGCATCAGCTGTCGCGTTCGGGCTGGCAGTTATCGGTGCGGTAATGTTGAGTGTTGCGCTTTCGACGCTTCTCAATATCTCACTAATGTGGACACTGTCAGGTCAGGGCATTACAAGAATTACCGCTGCAGCGGTGATACTTTTCTCGGGATTGACGATTCCAATACCTCTTTTTCCCGACTGGGCACAGACAATACTTCGCTTATTACCGTTTGCGGGCATCGCCGATACGCCGTTCAGGCTGTATGTCGGTCACATCCCGCCCCATGAGGTTATCTGGGTGCTGGCGCACCAGTTGATCTGGACCATTATTCTGGTTGTGTGGGGACGTCTGCTTCTTAATCGCGGACTTCGTGTAATGGTGGTGCAGGGCGGATGAGCATCGCTAACACGTTGAACCTCTACTGGAAGTACATCGGGATCTCGATCCGAGCCCAGATGCAGTATAAGGTTTCGTTCATCATGGCGGCGATTGGACATTTTCTGATTACGGCGGTCGAATTCCTCGCGATATGGGCTATGTTCGACAGGTTCGGGAGCATCGATGCATGGACACTTGCCGAAGTAGCGTTATTTTATGGGATGGTTCATATAGCATTCTCGATCTCCGAAGGTGCGGCGAGAGGATTTGACTTATTTCCGTCCATGGTTAAAAGCGGAGACTTCGACAGGTTTCTCCTGAGGCCGAGGTCGACCGCGTTTCAGGTTGCGTCGATGGAATTCCAGCTCCTGCGGATCGGAAGGTTATTACAGGCCGTAATTATTCTCGGCTGGGCAGTGACAACGCTCGACATATCCTGGACGCTGCCGAGGGTATTGCTTACGATTGGTGCCATTGGGGGAGGGGCATGCATTTTCTCAGGATTTTTCGTGATCCAGGCGACTCTTGCGTTCTGGACTGTCGAGAGCCTGGAAATCATGAATACTATCACTTACGGAGGAGTGGAGGCTGCATCATACCCGCTGGCGATATACAGGGACTGGTTCAGGAGGTTCTTCACGTTCGTAGTACCACTCGCCTGTGTCAATTATTTCCCCGCACTGGCGATCCTCGGTAAGCCCGACCCGATGGGTTTACCGACTGTCCTTGGCTGGTTGTCGCCGTTGCTTGGCGTTGCTTTCCTGTGGGTGACGCTGCAGATCTGGAAGGTGGGAGTGCGGCACTATACAAGCACCGGAAGCTGATAACAAAAAGGTCCCGTCATACGGGACCGAATGAGCAGCAATAAAGCACAAATTGTCAGGTAGCTTGTTCAGCCGTCATCGCCGATTGCTTCGACTGGGCAGGATTCCATGGCTTCTTTCATGAGCTCAGTTTCGTCGGGGGATTCAGGCTGCTTGTTGACGAATGCATAGCCTTCATCTTCATTGTGCCCGAAATTATCAGGTGCGGTCTGCCTGCAGACGTCGCAGTCAATGCACTGGTCGTCCACGTAGTATTGCCCGGCTACGTTGTCGGGATGTGAGTTTGCTTTGTCGGCCATTCCTATGGCCCTCCTTCAATAATAAGGAAATTTTGCGGCGATTCACCTCGCCAAGTAAGGCGCAATTCTAACACTACCTTATATGGCAAGCAATAGTCTGGCTCTAAAACATTAAGGAATAGCTGAATTTCAGGGATACCTGTTATTAAAGGTTGAGATGAAAATTCATTTTGATTGGCATCTTGACGAAGTGGGGACATCGTGCGATAATTGGTATGCGGACTCCCAGTCTGCGGCGGTTTCGTTATTCGTCTGATACCAGCTCCCAATCTTCGAAAATACAATGTGTCCGCCGCCAGTGGATGCGGCCTGAACCTGAAACGCATCCCGAAGTATCGTATAATACAGTCTGAGAGTCAGATACAAGACTAAGGAGACACCTCATGAAGCTCCAGCGTGGATTTACCCTCATAGAAATGTTGGTGGTTATCACTATTATCGGAATACTCGCCGCCATGGCTATCCCAAACCTGATGAAGGCCCAAAATAAAGCCAAAGAGACCGAGGTCAAGGCCAATCTTCACGTCATCCAGGAGGCAGTAGAACGCTTCGCCGTGGATGAAGGTGAATATCCGGCTTACCTCGTCGGAGGCGACCAGAATTCCTGGGACGTTTTCTACGTCAGGATGGGCTACGATCGAACGGATCCACCCGTATACGATCCCCTGATTCACTTCAGCTACGCTGCTACTTATCCGCTGAACCCATTCGTCAGCGCGACAAGTGGTGGTATATATCTCGAATTGACCGGAGGATCCGACATATATGGTTCCGGTGATCCCAGGTTTGGTATGAAGGGAACAATCATGCCGAACTCGGTCGATGACTACATGATATTCTCGACCGATATGGGTGATTTTGCCGAGACAATCAATATGTTGGGCTCCCCACTGATAGAAAACTACGCGGTTTACGGTGGCATGAAGCTGGGCTCCGGGGAACCCACAATCCAGACAATCCAGGGAAGTTTCTTCTATCGTGCCGAGGGTCCGATCGATATGATCGGCTCAAATCTGACCAGTGGCGATCCCACACGTCGCGATTTCGTCTACCAGTCTTACTCGAGATATATTCTTGGCGGGTTCGGTCATGAGACTACGAAAGGCCTCGATATAATCAGGCTGACAGGCGCCGGGGAGTACGTGCATCAGCCGGGAGCTGATAACTTCACGTGGGATATACCGATTCTCCTGCCCGAGGTCTTCGGTGGAGGGGATGAACAGAATAATCCGTTTTTCCCGTATGAGCCGATCGATCCGGGCGTAGAGTTCTTCTACGGTGCTCCGGACGGTCTTGAGGACGGCTTGATCCTGATCCTGACCGATTCGGGCGGTAACATGAACCTGTAATTTCGGGAGTGGCAATTCGGAAAAAGTCCGATATTTCTAAGAAGTAAGCCAGTAAGGGTATCTTATTAGTCGGACAATCCGAAACGCGAAAAAGAATACCCCCTCCCATCCTCAAACGTTCACCCACAGGGTGAACGTTTATTTTATCCAAATTCCCGATAGTATGTATAATTGGAAAATTTATAATAATCAATACTATAGTTGTTATTATTGTAGAAATATAGTATAATAATGACTAGGTGGAGATCATGGAATTGAAAGAGAAAATCAGCAATAACCTCATACGACTCAGAACGGCAAAAGGATTGACACAAGGCGACCTGGCTAAACGCTCCTGTTTGACAACTGGGGGTTATAGAAAAATCGAGAAAGGTAAAGTGGAGCCGGGGATACAATCTCTTCAGAATATTGCCGAGGTCCTGGACGTCAGGATAAGCGATCTCGTTCGTGAGGTTCCGAAACTTAAGGCAGTCAGGTTCAGAGCCTTAAGGGCAATGAAACGGAGGGAACAGATTCTGGCTGAAACAGCGTTATGGCTTCAGGCGTACAACTACATCGAAAAAATAGTCAAAGATAAGGTGGAGAACAAGCTCGACGAAATTAAACGAAAATCTGGAAAACGGGATAAAGCATCCAACTTTATACGGAAGGCAGCAAATGAAGCACGGATTGCGTACAGCTTGAGGGCCGATGAGCCGGTATATGACATCAGCGGGCTTCTGGAGGATAATGGGATCAAAGTGTACTCCGTGCAGTTAAACAGTGAGGTGTTTTTCGGACTGGCGGTCGCCGAAGAGGATGGGGGCCCAGCTGTGGTGGTGAACACGCATCCCGGGATTCCTGTAGAGCGATGGATTTTCTCCGCGGTGCACGAATTGGGTCACTTAATACTGCACGACGGTGCTTTTGATGTATCTATCGAAAAGGACGACAGGCGGGAGGAGACGGAAGCGAGCATGTTTGCGTCCTGGTTTCTAATGCCGGAGCAGATATTCAATAGCGAATGGGACGCCACCAAGGGAATGAATCTATACGACAGGGTTTTAAAAATCAAAAGGATATTTAAAGTCAGTTACAAGACCGTCCTCACAAGGTTGACGCACACATATAATACTCCTTACAAAGAATTGATAATATCTTTCCAGAAACACAGCCTTAGAAAGACAGGTAAAACATTAAGAAAAAAAGATGAGCCTGAACCGTTGAGCAGGGACAGCTATTACGGTGACCAGTCCGAGACGAGAGTTACAAACGAGCCAGAGCCATTATCCGCAATCGACTTCAAACAGGACAGGCTTAGCAGGCTGGTCAGGGAGGCAATCGAACGTGATAAAATCACGATGGCTAGAGGTGCGGAAATATTAAAGCTGCAGTATGATGAAATGAGGGAATTGTCCTTAAGCTGGAGATAACTGTGTAGAGGGACAGAGAATGGGCAAGTATCTGCTGGATGCAAGTGTGTTAATCGATTTACTCGAGGCAAACGATGAAATTCTAAAACTCGCAGCTGCGAAAACGGACGGTTTATTTATTTTAGAAGACACAATATCTCGTGTTAAAAATCTTGATCTGGAAAGAACATTACGGCTAGGTTTGAGAATTATCAAGGCGGACCTGTCTCAATACGATAGAATCAATCCTGAGTCACCACTGGCTGAGGATGATCAGCTAAATATAATAAATGCCGCTGAGTTGGATTTGATCTGCGTAGCAAACGACAATCCCATGCATAGGAAATGTGATGAACTGGGAGTTCCACATATATGGGGATTTGAGCTGCTACTTGAACTTGCTGGCAGAGGTGTAATTTCGAGAGAACGAGCAGGAAATGCAGGAAAATTAATAAGCCAATTTAATATCAAAGTCACCGACGATGTATACAGGAAATTCACCAATCGACTTAAAAAACTGTAAATCGATTTAATCGAAAATCGGCAGGAACCGCTCAACAGCCCTGAAATGCCCAGCACAGCCGAGAGCACATGCCAGTGCGATGGCCCGGTCCCGGTCACCCGGATGTGATTCGAGGTCGGCGATCATTTCCCCTATGGTCACCGGATCGTGCACGTCGGCTTCAAGCAACGGTTCCAGAAGCTCCCGGACGCGTCCGGTAACCGCCATCGAAGCCCGCCTGAACCAGTCCGCAGCCTGTGCGAGCCTCCGTGCCCGGGCGGCGGCAAGTCCTGCAGTGAGGAGTGCATCAACGGATTCCGGATGCCTTTCAAGGTATTCCGAATAATGCCCGAGTGATTCCGGGAATCGACCGAGTGCAGCAAGTGCATGCCCTGCAACCAGACGTATCTCGTCGGGTGCATCGTCCTCGAGGTGCCACGGTGCCACAAGTGAAAACGCCTGTTCCGGACGGTTGTTCCTCAGCAACTCCATTGCGTTTGATACGAGCTCGGTCAGGTCAGGTTTAACCTGTGGACTATCGACCCGGGTTTTTGATTTCGTCGCGGATTTCAGAAAGGGAATACCCAGCATTGCACCCTCGATATGACGACTTTATTTAAATTAATATCCCTTAAACCGCGAAGCTGGTTACCGTAACGGGTTATTTAACGGAAAAATGTTGCGTAAGAACGCTGTCAGTCGAATAATGCTGGAAAACATATCGCCAAATCGATAATCTATGTGCTACCATGTCTATAAGAAGGGGGAACCATACGGGGTTAACTGTGGAATTAACTGAATACAGTGAAGAACTGGCATTTTTGCCCCCACCCGATGAGCCTGCCGAGCGGCATATTGCGGTTATGGCATGGCTCTCACGGTTTTCGCGCGAGTGCGGGTGCGGTGATCCAATTCTGGTCGGCTGTGGAGCTGTGGAGCTGTACGCAGGCTGCGGTAATGCGACCGATTTCGACATTATTGTCCCTGAGATCGCGAAGCTGAGTACTCACCTGCTCGAGATCGGGTTTCAACGATCCTCCGACCAGAGATTTGTCTTTCACCCGGGACACAGCATACTATTCGAGTTCCCGGCATCGGAGCTTCTACCTGGAGAGGTACCGGTCAAGGTAACCTATGAGGGCACAGACTGCTACATTATCGATCCGGAGGATCTGATAGCAAACCGGCTGGAGAATTTCGAGGCAACGGGTGGTGGAATTGACCTGGTCTACGCATACCTGATCTATCATTACCATTACGATCGACTGGACATGGACCGGTTACGGGAAATCGTGACACGTCGGGATGTCCGTGAAAGCTTCACGTTCGTGCGTAAACTTCACGATGAAACAAACGAATCTAAGTTAAGCACCGGGGAGCAGTCTGGGAGACTTGCGAACGAGTGTCAGAGACGGAGGGGTTAAAAATGAAGGACTGGTCGGACATACTGGAAACCCGGAAGCGCCGGAAGCGCGAGAAAAAT
>JAUWTM010000175.1 GCA_030614715.1 Planctomycetota bacterium | reverse complement strand
CCGCGCAGTCAAGCGTTCACGCTCTTGTGATCTTCCTCGTGATTGTGTCAAATGTGTTCTATTTCCTGACAAGGAAGAAGGGGAGGTGAGTCGAAATGAGTGAACTTACAACTGCACAAGCAATCGGAACTCTTATCGCAGGCTTACTCACTCTCATGATGTACTCATTCCTGTACAAGGACAATGTGTTCTATAAATTCGGTGAGCACCTGTACGTGGGTATATCTGTCGGCTACTTCGTCAACATCACGTGGTACAACGTAATGAAACCGATGTTCATCGTGCCCTTCGTCTACCAGCAGGATTACATACTGATCATTCCGGCGATCCTGGGCGTGATGATGCTGATGAGGTTCATACGTCAGGTGGCATGGATGAGCCGTACTCCGATGGCATTTATAATCGGTGTTGGTTCCGGTCTTGCTATCCCTGCCATTCTGAACGCGAACATCCTGGAGCAGCTATACTCCACTATCCGCAAGCTCTGGATCCTGCCGTTGGATCCCGGCAGCGGTATCTGGTGGTTCGAGACTTTAAGCCTGTGGCTTATCTTCCTCGGTGTTCTGAGCGTGCTCTTCTATTTTTACTTCTCAATCGAGCACAAGGGTGTTGTCGGAAAGCTGGGTACCGTAGGTATCTGGTTCATCATGGTTTCATTCGGAGCCGCGTTCGGTTACACGGTCATGGCTCGTGTCAGCCTGCTGATCGGACGCGTCCAGTTCCTGATAAACCAGGTTCCGGATGCGTTTGGGGCCCTCTTTGGCGGGGGGCCATAGCAAAAATTTAATATCCTGGGAATTTTATAAGCCCCGCCTTTCCGGCGGGGTTTTTTATGGCCCTTCTTTAATGGGGACACCACACGCGTCAGCGTGCTGGTGTCCCCGTTAGTGATAAGGACGGGATGTGCTCACACCGGGTGATGTGGACATTACCCCTCCGAAAACTTCGAAAAAGGACAGAAAAATGGGACCGTGACCTATAGATTTTAATTTATATCTAACCTAATAGTAAAAAATCGGGTACTTGTCAACGCTGTTAAAATCTTTAAACCCTACGGGACGTAGTCACAGGTCACATAGGGTCATGATCGGGGACGATCATGAGACCGGTAATCATGCGCGGGACGCGCATGCTACGTTAAGCACACTGCACTGGCGGGGTTTTTTTATATGAAATCACAATAAAACCACATCTATATTAATGGAATAGAAAGTGCCTTTATCTTTATGAAGGTTAGAAGGAAAATCAAGGATAAACTCTGAAAACCCGAATATCATGCGGTATCGACCGAATCCTGCGGTAAGAGGATTAAAAGACATTATGTCCTTTAATGGGAAATTAAGGGTCAAAAAATCCCCTGAAGCCGTTAAGCACCCAAAAGGGTAATAATGGACAAAAAATCCACCGGGTGAATTGCTGGTCTGGTTGAGGGTTATTTGGTCATCAAAAGTTTACAAAAAAATCCTAAAGACAGTTTACCGCTGATAAAGCCGGATTCAGGACGTTGAAGCGAAGATTCAGTCGGCTAAAAACGCTTTGGGATACTTTGGAATCTTTTGTGCATGTTTAAAGCTCGCGGAGGATTTCGGACTCTGGAAGGAGTTATGAGAGATAGCGTTGGACAAAATTCTTACCACAAGCATGCTGCCATCAGGCTGGGCGACAGAAAGTTCGCCTGCGACCTGATGCTGGTCCAGGAAGTAATACCGGAACCAAGGCTGGATCCATGCCTGGATTGTTCGCAACTGCTTGTTGGCATGTTTGAGGATACACGCGGCTCTCTTCCCGTTCTTGATCTAATGAACCGTCCCCCTGACGAGTGCCAGTTATGCGACATGGCGCTTGTCGTTGTCGAAGTTGCCGGGCAGGTCCTAGGCATCCTCGTGGACCAGGTTCTGGATATTGTTGAATTTGATCCCGCTGACCTGCTTCCCATTCCAGGTGGAGCGTGTGGTGTTGATGAACACCATGTAAGTGGGGTCGTTGTTATAACTGATACTGACTACTATCTGCTCGACTTGCATCGGATTGTCGACACCTACCTGGGATCCGAATCGGTGACCGGGGCAGAGACAGGTGAGGAGATTTCCGAAAAGTAGGGCTGACAAGGAACCAAACATGATGCCATCCAGGAAAAACTACTACGGAGGAGCTAGCATGAACTATCTCAGGGACTATCGAGTTAAGAAACTCATGACCCAGAAAGAACTGGCAAAGGCCAGCGGCGTGAGCCAGGTCACAATCAGCTTTATCGAGAACCAGCTTTCGGAGCCTATGGAACTCACGAAGCAGAAGCTGGCCCGGGCTCTCAAGATTGCTCCGGAGAAGCTGTTCCCGCCGAAAAACCGTCGGAGAGAGCATATCCAGATCTAGTTGACAGGACACAGCGGGAGCAACCATCGCGCCATTGTCACGGACGCTCAGGAGAGCTCGAGGAGGGTGACAGCCTTAGCGGGCTGATATATCCAGAGCGTTGCTATCGGGGGGTGACATGGGTCGAAGTTAATCCCTGATTACGCTGAAACAATGGATCATCCGCGCATCGTCCCCAGTTTCATGATGTGCGGCAGAAGGTGATCCTTCCTGAACATTCATTGGTCTCGCAAACCGCCCCGAGCAACCCGGGGCGGTTGCTGTATTCTTTGAACCTGTGATCCTGTCCTGTATCCAATGATATTAGGTATACATCTGGAAAAAAAAGGCCTGTTTGCGCTATACTCACCCGGATTAAAACACGTCCATTACATCAGCATCTTTCGGAGGCCAGGATTTCTATGCTCTACAAACGACTCATTCCTGCATTCTGCATACTTCTGCTGACACTCGTTATTGCATGCAACAGAGGTGGGGAAAGCAACGACGGACCGGTTCTGGATGAGCCGGACCTGCCGGAGGATGTCGCAGGCCTGGTTGACCTGCTGGGCCAGCCCCAGCTTCCCAGCAGAAACCTGGTGATCGAACGGCTGGTCGAGAAGGGAGAGGAAGCAATCGGACCCCTGATCGAGGCTTTCGATGAGGGCGGAGAGCCCCAGACAGGCGCTGTGAACGTCCTGTCGCGCATCGGAGAGCCAGCCATCCCGGCATTGATCGAAGCACTTAGTACCGAACAGTACTATCGCAGGATTGGGGCTGTCATGACGCTTGGCGAGATCGGTCCACCGGCTGAAAGCGCCATTGAACCCATGATCTCGTTGTTCCAGTTTGCAGTGAAATCTGAGAAGGTAACGATAATCCAGGCTCTTGCCAGGATCAGTCACGGTGATGACGTGATATTCCTGCTGACCGCTTCTCTCGTGGTTGAAGATTTGAGGTGGGAAACTCTGAGAGTACTCGGTGATATTGGACCCGAAGCCGCTGCCGCTGTGCCGTCGATGCTCGAATATATCGACAGCGAGGAAACGCAGACACGGATCGAGGTCATACAGGCCGTTGAGGGTTTCGGACCCATGGAAGAGATTGTCGAGGCGATCGCTGGGCGTGTCACAGATCCGGAGCAAAGGGTAAGACATCTTGCAGTCCAGGTTCTTGGCAGATTCGGTCCCGCTGCCGTGTCAGCGGTCCCGGAACTTGCGTCAGCGCTCCTGGATGAGGATGCGGATGTGCAGAGAACCGCCGCTAAGGCTCTCGGACAGATCGGTCCCGGGTCCAGTGGCGTTATCGATGCCCTGGTTGACGCTCTTGCTGCCGAGGATCCGCAGGTTCGACGTGAAGCTGCATGGGCACTGGGCCAGATAGGACCTGCTGCGTCGGGAGCGATCGACGCACTTAACCAGCGTGTCCTGTCAGATACGTTTGAATACGTTCGTACGACCGCCGAGGAGTCAATTTCACTGATAGAGAGCGGTTCATAAGCCGTAGAACCGGTCTAAAATAGCGTTTAACCTGTCTATTGGTGCGCTGCATGGGATATAATAGTCTGTGGGCAGGTATTGATTCCCGGCCCTCTTAGTATGATAAAGGAGTCCAGGATGTATAGATTTACTTTTCTTCTTTGTGCGCTGGCTTTGATTCTCATGGTTCCGTTTGCGTCATACGCGCAGGATGAAGAACCGGAATGGGATGCGTTTACCTTCGATCTGGACGACCTCGAGGGTGACGAGTTATCGGAAGAGGATGTTTTCACTGGGGCGGATCTATACCTGGTCGACTTCTGGGCCAGCTGGTGCCGTCCATGCGCGCAATACCTGCCGCATCTCGCTGAAATTGTCGAGGAATACGGTGACCAGGGTTTAAAGGTCGTTATTTTCGTGGTAGACGAGGCCAACACGATTTCGAATGCCATGTCTACACTCGCGTCAGAGGATTTCCCTTTCACTTTCCTGTTCGATCCGGAAGCCGAGGTTCAGGATGAGCTCGGAGTGAGGATGATCCCGACCACAGTTATATTTGATCCCACAGGCGAGGAACTCTGGAGACACGTGGGATATGCGTCCGGCAACGAGGATGAGGTCCGAGAGCAGATCGAAACCTTCCTGCCGGAGGAGACCGAGGAATAATCGGAAGAATTCGGATCTTCCGCTCTGATAACAAAAGACATTTTTTTATGTGAGCTGCTCTGAATGCGGCTCAGTTTTTCGTATTTTTTAAATGCGCAATTAACCGGTCCGGAGAACCAAGATGAGACGCTTTGCTTCCTTCCTTTCAGTACTCTCAATCCTGTATTCTGTATTATTAATCTTCCCCGGGAATGCCCGGGCGGAGAGTGTATTTGACCGCTATTTCTCAGGCAGCTATGTCAGTTTCGAGCTGGTCGACGATACGATCACCGACACAGAAAAATTCGAAGCTGAACTAGGTCTCAGGTTCAATGACGGTCCTTTCTCGGCCTTCCTCAGGGCAACCAACGACCGTCCACTCATTTTCCAGACTGATACGTTCAACATTGAGAAACGTGGTTTCAACTTCGAATTAAACGATGACTGGGAGTTCTCCGGTGGACATTACAACCTTGTTTTCGGTCGGGGAACGGTGTTGAACGCGGTTGAAAACAGGCCGCTCGACCGCGATGCACAACTTGACGGTGCATTGATTGAGGGAGACCTGGGATTTGGCGACCTTACCGTATTCTGGGGACGGCATAAATCGGATGCAATTGAATATTACCTGAGCGGAATTAATACTACGGAAGGTGATCCACCGGATGAGATCATGGGCGGACGGTTCGATTTTGATTTCGATGATTTCGATATCGGTTTCAGTTACATCGATGCCGATCAGACTCGCTTCGGGACGCAGATGTCCACGGTAATCACTGAAGTGGATGCTCGCTGGCGAATCGATAACGTCACGCTCTACTATGAAACAGCGTGGTTCAGCAGGACAGAACCCGAGGGTGTAGAGGAATCGTTCGATGGACGCTCACAGCTTGTCGAGGTTCTTTATGGTGAGCCGGGGTTCTCACTGGCTGGATCATGGATCCGTTATGACAGGGCACATTTCGATTACGGCATAGCCCCGTCACTCAAAAGGTTCGATATTGACGATTCAGCGGCAAGGTCGGACGATGAGACCGGATACCGATTCGATCTCCGTCTCAATCCGGATTCATGGGACGGTAACTCGCTCTGGATCTCATACAGTGATCTGAACGGAATTGAAAACAAGGACTTCCCGTTCCAGAACTACTATATCGAATGGAGATCACCACAGACCGATGAATGGTCGGGTACCGTCAGCTATGACCACATGGAGGGCTTCATGCTCTTCTACGGGGCAATTGAGGGTACTGACGAAAGCCTCAGGGCTACTCTCGATGGTCCGTTCTTCGGTAACGGCACATTTCACCTGTTCGGCCGCGTCAGGAGCCTTTCGAATGAGTTCGAGAACGACGATGAGCTGGAGCTGGGCTTCGACTGGCACGTAAATAATGAGGTAACTGTTGGCCTGTTCAGGGAGACCTCAACACGCGAAATAGAACCCCCGCCACCGGGCCTGTTCGATATTTCACCGGAATCTCCGGGCCAATGGAATTCCGCTTACATCAGGTGGGCACCCGATCCGTGGAGCCAGTTCGAGCTGGCAATTGGAAGCCAGCGGGGCGGTTTCCAATGTTCCGGAGGCACGTGCGCCCAGTTACCGCCGTTCAAGGGATCACGATTTACGTATTACAGGAATTTCTGACAAAGTCCCGGGACTTCCACTAGCCAGCTGGCAGGATGCACGGGTCACATATACTTGACACCCCTTGAATATCAGCATACCCTTGTCCGTCAACTATATATCACCTGTTAATCCGGTGTTACGTGTTTACGGATCATTCTGGAGGCATTTTTAAGATGAATATCCCACCCGCGATCGGTGAAGTCGAAGCCATGGCGCGTCATGAGGAAGCTATTGCCCAACTCTACACCGCCTTCGCCGATAAATTTCCCGACTACCACAACTTCTGGCTCGATCTCTCCAATGAGGAGAAGGGACATGCCGAATGGATCAGGAAATTCAAGAGTCGATGCGAAGAGGGTGAATGTAAGATCAACGAGGGACGTTTCAGGACGAAAGCCATCGATACATCCATCCAGTACATCAATGGTTACGCACTCAAAGCGAAGCAGGAAGAGATGTCGATCGCATACGCTTTAACCATATCTCTTGATATCGAAAATGCACTGCTCGATAAAAGCTTCATCGAGATTTACGAGACCGACGACGAGGACCTGAAGGAGGTCCTGCAGCACCTTATCGATGACACGAAAAGACATAAGGCCAAGGTGGAAAAACTCCTCAACCAGACCCGTCATTCAGGGGAAATTAGTGGCTGAAAATCCCGCTGATACAGGGTCCTGTATCCTGGCGATCGATCCGGGCCGTGAAAAACTCGGACTTGCCGTTCTCGATACAAGCGGACGAGTGATGGAAAAATCTGTCATTTCCCGAACGCACTTCTCCAACGCAATTGCCGGACTGATCGAAATGCACAAGCCATCGATGTTTGCTGTCGGCGACGGCACCGGCTCTGAATGGGTTTACGAGGTCCTGTCGTCGCTGGATAAAGGACAGGTGGAGCTTGTGCCTGAGAGGGGAACAACACTTGAGGCCAGGGAGATGGCGTGGAGGGCGAATCCTCCCGGTGGATTCTGGAAAATACTTCCTAAGCTGTTCTGGCCGACCCCGGAGGATATCGATGCATGGGCTGCGGTTGTAATAGGGATGAGAGCCCTTAAAAACTGAACCGATCTTTTCCCGCGTCTCTCTGTTAAGTACAATAGTGATAATAGTCCGAGGTGTAAATAAAATGAAATTGCCGATCCGATCCATACTTTCTTCGATGATCCTGCTCCTGATGCTCTTCTCATGGGGTGTAATCGCTCATGCACAGGACGAACCCGAGTCTGCAGATGATGAGGTTGAAGCCGTGGAAGAGGAATTCGACCTTACTGACGAAGAGCTCGATGCCATTCTAACTAATGTGGATCGGTTCTTTATCGATCAGGATATAGCAAGCCTGAGAGTTGACGTTGACATATATCGTGATCCGTCTAACCGCCTTAACGAGCGCAATATCCGGTCGGATAATCCAAGCAGTATCGCAGGCTTGTCGACGATCATCAGTCACTACACCTATGAATATCCGGAATTTTTCGAGCTGAAGATCATGGGCCAGGTGCTCGCGGGAAGCGAAGTTCCATCAGACAGGACCTTCTTCTCACAGCTTCTGCCGATGCCGGGCGCACCCATATACACAGACGATATCCGTGAGCGGTTCCGGATCACCTTTGAGTCCCTGGCTGAGCTTGAGGGCACTGAGGTCTACAAAATCAGGTATTCAGCTCTTGATCGCGACACGGAGTTCTTCGACTATATACTGTACTTCATCGATGTTGAACTCGAGGTAATCCTGCGGGTCGAATCGTATTTCGATAACGGATGGTATGTCGGGTCGGGAGCGGGAGAATATTTCTACGATGATTTCCGTGGGAAGTTTCTCCCCGTCTACGGACATGGCTCGGTCTTTTTCATGCCTAACCGAAGTTATAACGTGTGGGGTCGATGGTATATGTGGGACTGGCAGTCACCAGAGGAAGCCGGGCTTGACGAGAGTGAGCCTGAAGATAACGCCGAAATTACGGACACCGTAGATACGGAATCTGCTGAGGAATCCTTAGATAATACTGGGGAAGATACATAGAGCTGGTTAGTTCAGGACCAACCGCGAAATGGTTCTCATTCAAAATGCGATAGTCCCGATATTAACCGGGATTATTTTCTGCCTGTGCTCACTGGGGATCGGCGCTGCACTCGTCGGTTCTATTTTCCAGCGTAAACGTCCGGGTCTGGTCGAGAGTTTCTCAATTGGTACGATCTTCGTCGCGCTG